>NZ_JAPCIQ010000015.1:0-72255 GCF_027707405.1 Aeromonas sp. QDB68
GGCATATGGATTTAGGGACTCAGAATACTTTTTTCTGAAAATCAAGGCGGCCTTCCCCGGAAAGCCGCGATGAACCTTTTGTTTGGTCGGGAAGGGGCTCGGATCTGCGGGGGATAACCGGAGTTGGCGCCTTGGACGGGATAGGGCCTGCGGTGAGGGTAACCGGGGTTGGTGCGTGGGCGGTATAGCGTCTTGGGAGGATAAACGGGGATGGCGTCTTGGGGGGGAGCTGATCTTCGGCAGGAGAAACGGAGTTGATGGGCCGGGCGGGATCCGGCCTGTGGCGAGGAAAAAGGGGGCTGAAGTAGAACAAGAGGCGCCCGGACGCCGGAATGGCGGCTTTTTTGTTTAGGAAAATCTAACGATATCACCATGTCGTTAAATAAAGTCAAACGATAGAAAGGCCCTGCAGGCGGCAAAAGGGGGCCGCAACGGGAGGAAGATGGCCTGATGGTGAGTGGAAAGACAGCCGCGCCAGGATCCCGGGTCCACGAGGAAGGGGGTGGAGGGCGGTTTAACGCCGGAAGGGAAGGGCGGGACTGGGCCGCGTCTCACGGGGAGGGCGCAGAGAGCACAAAGGCGAGCCGGGGCTCGCCTTTGTGTAGCAGGGGCGGGATCTGCTCCCCATCAGCTTCCCATCAAGACGGGCGGCACGGCGGTCGGCTTGACGTCTTCGCTCGGGTAGCAGCCCAGCACCTTGATGTAGCGGGTGATCTTGGTCAGCTCCAGCAGGGCGGCCTGCATGGCCGGGGTCTGCAGGTTGGCGGAGACATCCAGGTAGAACATCTCCTCCCAGGGGTTGCCCTGCACCGGACGGGATTCCAGCTTGGTCATGTTGATCTCGTGGCTGCGCAGCACCAGCAGCGCCTCCACCAGGGAGCCCGGCTTCTGGGAGGTGGACATGATGAGGGTGGTCTTGGCCGGGATCTGGGGCGCCACGTCGATGGGCTTGCGCGCCACCACGATGAAGCGGCTGTAGTTCTCCTTCTGGTTGGCGAGCTGCTCGGCCAGCACGTCCAGGCCGTAGAGCTCGCCGCCTGCGGCGCTGCCGATGGCCGCCGCTTCCGGGCTTGCCAGCTCCTTGACCTTCATCATGGCGCTGGAGGAGGAGTCGCAGATCTCGTGGCGCGCCCCTTCCAGCTTGCTGAGGTAATGGGAGCACTGCTGGAACACCTGGGGATGGGCGTAGAAGGTCTTGATGCGTTCGATCTCGGTGGGCACGGCGGTGAGGATGCAGTGCTCGATGGGATAGGTGAGCTCACCCACGATGGAGAGGGTGGTGTGCTGCATCACGTCGTACACCTCGTTGATGGATCCCGAGCTGGTGTTCTCGATGGGCAGCACCCCGAAGGCGGCACGGCCCGACTCCACGGTGTCCAGCACCTCGCGGAAGTTCTGGCAGTTCACCTCGATCACCTGATCCTTGTAGCGGGCCAGGTACTTGCGGGCGGCCAGGCTCGAGTAGGAGCCGCGCGGTCCCAGGTAGGCAACGCTGGTCATGGGCTCCTGCTGCTGGGGGTTGAGCAGGCTCTGCAGGTAGGCCTGCTGGGAGAGCACGGAGTCTTCGATGATGGTGTGGTAGATGCGGGTGATGTACTGGGCATCCAGTCCGAGGGCGCGCCCTTTCTGGATCAGGGCGACCAGCAAGTCCTGTTCGCGCTGGTGGTCGCGGATGGGACGGGGATTGGCCTGCTTGGCGCGGGCGACCTCGATGCTGAGGGTCTTGCGTTTGGCCAGCAGGGCGAGCAGCTCCTGATCCAACTGGGTGATGTCGTGTCTGATCTCGTCGAGCGTTGCCATGGTGGTTCCCTATCCAGTGATTCTGTGGTGTGTGGTGCAAAAAAAAGCCTCCGCTGGGGAGGCTCGATTCGTCTTTGGTTTCTGTTTACGCGAATGGTTCACGTGACGACGGGCCTTCCCTCATGTGGGCCGGGTAAACGAGAAAACAAAGAAGAATGGTGTGTTCATGGGCGTGTCCTGAATGTAACGCCATAACCATTAAGGGATTTGGCGGTGCGATGCAAGTAAAACTTGCCCGGGGGCGTTGAACGGGGCAGGGTGGTGGCTCGGGTTGCCGGGGGAGAGTGAGCGTCGTGCTGGTCCCTGTTTATGGCAACCGCCGTGACCACATCCGTGGCAACAACACACAGAGGGGACGAGACGATGGCGGTGATCTTCGATCTGGGCAGGGTGGTGGTGCGCTGGGATCCGGTGGCCATAGTGAGTGGGGTGCGCGGACCCCAGGGGGCGACAACGATCGCGGAGCAGCTGTTCAACCACCCGGACTGGCTGGAGGTGGACAGGGGGACCCTCTCCCTGCACACCATGGCCCGTCAGGCGCAGGGGCGCACCGGCCTGTCGATGGCGGAGAATCTGGCCATCTTGCAGGCGGTGCCGTCCTCCCTTGTGCCGGATCCCGCCATGGTGGCGCTCATCGAAGAATTGCACGGTGCAGGCCACACCCTCTATGCCCTCTCCAACATGGGGCACGCCAGCATCGACTGGCTGGAGCAGCATCAGTCCTTCTGGCGCTTCTTCAGCGGCAAGGTGGTGTCGGCCCGGGTGCGGATGCTCAAGCCCGAGCCCGACATCTACCGCTATCTGCTGGTGTCGTTCGACCTCAAGGCTGGGGAGTGCCTCTTTATCGACGACAGCCCGGCCAACGTGGCGGCGGCCGAGGCGCTCGGTCTGCGGGGGCTGATCTTCACCGATCCGACCCGGTGCCGGGCGCATCTGATCGATCAGGGGTTGTTGCCTGCCTGAGGGGAGCCAGTTTCGCTTCGCAGCGAAAAAAGTGGGGGAAGTGTTGATTTGGAGCAAATAATGTACAGTTTTACCCGCACTCTTTAAGTGTATATTCAGCTTGGGGCGGGCAAAATGGTATCCAGTTCATCATCCGGAGTTGTTGTTATGGATGCCAATGTCGTTGCGCTGCATCGGGGATACGATCAGACCTTTCAAGCCAGGGAACAGAGGCTCATCAACACCCTGGCCGGTTACAGCGAACTGCTTGTCTCCTTCTCCGGCCGACTGGAATCCTGCTACAGCATGGATCTGTGCCGGGCCAGCGGGGTGCGATTTCGCGCCATCACCCTGGACAACCCCACCCTCAGCCGCCAGTCGGTGGCCAGGGCACAGCGCTACTGCCGGCACTACGGCATCCCCCATCAGGTGCTCAAGACCGACGAGATGATCTTCAGCGCCCACCTGGGCCACCTCGCCGAGGTGACCGACCCGGTGCGCTACCTCTGCCAGCAGCTCGAACATGAAGAGGGCCCGCCGCTGCTGATGTCGGCCTCGGTGGAGGAGAAGCGGGAGTACCTGCGCCGATTCCACAGCCTGCCCGCCAACACCCTCTGGATCTTTGCCGAGCAGGGGATGACCAACCGGGATTTTCGCTACGGCTTTCACCAGCGGCAACTGGCGCTCTGGGGAGACGTGGGGGAGGCCTGCCTGAGCCGGCGCTTTGTCGATATGACTTCCCTGGACAGGCGGCACCTGCGGATGGTCGACATGGCCGAGCAGATGCTGGTGGACATGGGGCTGGGGGGCGCCCAGGTCTTCTTCCATACCCTGGGTGACAGGGTCACCACCCTTGCGAGGATCCGGGTGCCCGAACGGCTGCGGGCCCTGGTGTTCGACATGCAGCCCACCATCCAGAAGGCCCTCAGGAGTGCCCAGTTCGATCTGGTGACCCTGGATCTGGCCACGCTGGAGGATCCCCACCCCCTGGTCATCTGAGCCGGGGCGTAACGTGAGGGGGGTCATAGGCAAGGAGGGCACGACTCTTTATACTGCCCCCTTCGCATCCTTTATCGAGTGCCTGCCCATGAAACCCCTCTCCCGACTGCTGGTCGCCCTCTGTCTGTGCCCTCTGCTGGCCGAGGCGGCTCCCCTGCACCAGATCACCTTGCCGGATGGTCGCCAGGTGCAACTCAATGACGATTTCACCTGGGAATACCTGCTGGTCAAGCCGGCAGCCACGGTAGCCGGTCAGGCAGTGACGGCGAGTGTCGCGGCCCCGGTGCTGACCGAGCAGGCCATGGCCCATCCCGACTTGCTTTCCCAGGCGACCCGGGACGGCATCACGGTGAAGCTGGACCAGGTGGCGGGGGACAATCCCCTCAGCCTGCAGTTCGTGGTGAGCAACACCGGCAGTCGCAACGTGGTGCGCGTCAACGGCAGCCTGACCCTGTTCAGCGCCGACGGGGTGCAGCTCTCGACCGAGCCCGTGCGCTTCTGGGTCGGGGAGAACCGCCTGCCTGACTCCTACCTGCGCAAGGGGGAGGCGCGCGCCTCCCGGGCCATCGAGCTGGCACGACCCGCCGGCCTCACCGGCAAGCCGCTGGTGCGGGTGCAGATCGACGAGGTGGAGTTCCGCTAGGATGACGGCGGGGGAGCCCTCGCTCCCCCGCAGAGTGTTGCACCGGTAACCGCCAGCAATATCCGCTTACATCTGACATGGTTTGGCAACAGCTTGCTCCTCGGCGTTGCCCCCTTTGCCCGTCACAATGGCTCCATTCCAGTTAGGTCCGCCTAACTCAACCCATGGAGTCAACAAAATGCAAAAGATCGCACTGTCTGTTCTGGTTCTGGCCGGTCTCTCTTCCACCTCCGTCCTGGCGCAAGATGCCTTCAGCTATGCCAAGGGCTCTGCCACCTGGGCCCACACCAAGTCTGACTACATCGGTGGCAACGATGGGGAGAACCGCGACTTCGGCGGCCTGAGCCTGGATCTCTCCAAGAGCTTCACCAGCAATGTCTATGGCCGGATCGGCAGCGAATACACCTCCCGCAGCAGCGGCAACGACAGCATGGCCATCTCCAGCCTGGGGATGGGTGTCTACACCCCCCTCAGCACCGGCCTGAACCTCTACGGTGAAACCGGCCTGATGGGCTACAGCCTGGAACGGGAGCTGGCCTCCGACGTGAACCACTCCGGTTGGGATACCCTGGCCCGCAAGAAGAGCGGCAGCCTCTACGGAGAGGTGGGCCTGCGCTACGACATCGGCGCCGTCGAGCTCTCCACCGGCTATCGCTACGCCAACATGACCGACGACATGCACGACTTCAAGGCGGGGGCGGCCTACAAGCTGACCCAGAACCTGGCCCTCACCGCCGACTACACCTATCGCAACTGGGATCTGCAAAAAGGCTCCATCTCCAGCCTGGGTGTGAAATACAGCTTCTGATCGTCCTTCCTGCTGGGTCTTCACCTTTACCCATGACTTCGGTCATGGGTTTTTTTTATGGGGGCTGATCCGCCCGCCGCCCCCTGGCCGTATCAGTTCGCAATAATTATACATCTTCCAATTTTTTGTATAACTGCTATAACTTACTCAAGGCTTATACAAGGGGCTTCATCATGTACAAGATCAAGGTCGGTATCAGTGCCTGTCTGCTCGGTCAGGAAGTGCGCTTCGACGGGGGCCACAAACGCTCCAGTTTCTGCGAACGGGATCTGGGCGCCCATTTCGACTATCACCCCGTCTGCCCCGAGATGGCCATTGGCCTGGGGGCTCCCCGCGCCGCCATCCGGCTGGTGAAGCGCCAGGGCGAGGTGCGGGCCGAGGCAAGCAACGGCAGCTTCGACGTCACCGACAAGCTGATTGCCTTCAGCGAGCAGAAGGCACGCCAGCTCGACTTCCTCTCCGGCTACATCCTCTGCGCCAAGTCCCCCAGCTGCGGCATGGAGCGGGTGCGCATCTATGGCGCCAACAACGAGGGGAGCGCCAAGGAGGGGGTCGGCCTCTTTGCCAAGGCGCTGATGGAGGCCAACCCCCTGCTGCCGGTGGAGGAAGATGGCCGCCTGTGCGACCCCATCCTGCGGGAGAACTTCGTGCTGCGGGTCTTCGCCTATCACGACTGGCAGCAGCTTTGCGCCCGGGGGATCACCGCCTCAGCCCTGATCCGCTTCCATTCACGCTACAAGTACCTGGTGCTCTCCCACGCCACCACCCACTACCGGGCGCTGGGGCGCCTGCTCGCCAACCTTGGCAAGGCCAACTTGCAGGAGGTGGCCGACAGCTACATCCAGGGGTTGATGGCGGCGCTGACTCTTCGCGCCAACCGCCGCAGCCACACCAATGTGCTGATGCACCTGCAGGGCTACTTCAAGCGGGTGCTGACCCCGGCCCAGAAGCAGGAGCTGTGCGACACCATCGACAAGTACCGCACCGGGGTCTTCCCGTTGCTGGTGCCCCTTACCCTGATCCGCCACTACCTGCGCGAGTACCCGAACCCCTATCTCGCCGAGCAGGTGTACCTCAATCCTCATCCCGACACGCTGAAATTGCGTTACGGGCTGTGAAGGTGTGGCTGGATTTGGCCGATCAGGCCTACCTCGACCTTCATCCCGACACGCTCAAGCTACGCTACGGGCTCTGAACACCCTGTGCAGGCCCCGGTGGATGACCGGGGCCTCTTCCCAACGTCTGATGGACTCTCTCATGTCTGATGAATCACAAGCAGCCGCGCCTCTCCCCGACGAGGGCGTCTACCCCATTCGCGAGGTCTCCCGCCTCACCGGTGTCAACGCCGTCACCCTGCGCGCCTGGCAGCGCCGTTACGGGCTGGTGCAACCGGCCCGAACCGAGAAGGGCCATCGCCTCTACAGCGAGCAGGATATCCGCCAGATAGGCGAGATCCTGAGCTGGCTGGAGCGGGGGGTGAGCATAGGTCAGGTGAAGGGGCTGCTGAGCGAGCCCCAGAGTGCGCCGGTGAGCGATCACTGGCAGCAGACCCTGGAGCAGTTCAGCCAGGCGCTGCTCGCTTTCAACCAGCGCAAGGCGGAGGCCGAGCTTGGCGATCTGCTGGCGAGCTACCCCTTCGAGCTGGTGCGCAGCCGGGTGCTGCAACCCCTGGTGGAGCGGCTGCTGGGGCTGTGGCGCGAGCGCCCCGATGGCGAGTTGCTGCAACAGGTGTGGCTCGGCTGGCTGCATACCCGCTTCGCCCGCCACCTCATCGAGCAGGAGAAGGGCGTCCCCGTCACCCTGGCAAGCTGGGGGCAGGTGGGGCCGCTGGATCTGGTCTGGGCTGCGTATGAGCTCATCGGTCAGGGATATGAGGTGCAACTGCTGGGGGCGGTGGAGCCCCGCCATGCCACCTTGCTGGAGGGGCGCGCCACTCCCCCCTGGCTGATCCTGCTGGGGGCCGGGCTCGGCAAGCAGGACCAGGCCGCCGAATGGCCTGAGGGCACCCGCTTCTTTGGCGAGCTGGGACGCCTCTACGATGAGCCGTGGCGGCGTGCCCGCAACTGGCACGCCACCCTGGCAGAGGTCAGTGCGACGCCCCGCACTGCCAAGGCGAAGGGCAAGGGCGGGAGAACACCGTCATGAGGCTGGTCTGGTTTCGCAACGATCTGCGTCTGGCCGACAACCCGGCCCTGCGCCACGCCTGCGCCGGAGATGAACCGGTCGCCGCACTCTTCATCGTCTCGCCGACCCAGTGGCAGGCGCACAAGCTGGCCCCGGTCCGCCAGCGCTTCATGCTGGCACAGGTGGATGCCATGGGCCGCGAGCTGGCGGCCCTCGGCATTCCGCTTCATCTGCTGCGGGTCGAGACCTTTGCCGAGGTGCCGACGGCGCTGACGGCGCTCTGCCGGGAGCTCGGGGTGAGCCAGCTCTACGCCAACCAGGCCATCGAGATCGACGAGCTGCGCCGCGACCACGCTGTCAGCGCCGCGCTGGGGGAGCAGGGCATGACCAGCCACTGGTTCAACGGCTGCTGCGTGCTGCCGCCCGGTCGGGTGCTGACCGGGTCGGGGGAGATGTTCAAGGTCTTCACCCCCTTCAGCCGCGCCTGGCTCAAGGCTCTCGAGGAGGATGGCTTCGTCATTCACCGTGCCCCCGCACCACGCGGCGAGCCGTTGCCGTGGCTGCCCCTGGCCGAGCGGGTGTGGGTGGACGACGGGCTGGGGGAGCTGACGGCGGACACCCGCTGGCCGGTGGGGGAGGCCGAGGCGAGCCGCCGGTTGCACGCTTTTCTGGATCAGGCGGTGCTCGATTACGGCGAGACCCGGGACTTTCCGGCGCTGGCCGGCACCTCCGTGCTCTCCCCCTATCTGGCGGCGGGCATCATCAGTGCCCGCCAGTGCGTGGGGGCGCTGCAGCAGCGTCTCGGCTACCGGCCCCAGTCGAAGGCCCAACCCGGTTTTGTCTGGCTCAACGAGCTCATCTGGCGCGAGTTCTACCGCCACTTGCTGGTGCTGATCCCGAGCCTCTCCATGAACCGCCCCTTCAAGCCGGAGACGGCGGCCCTGCCGTGGAGCTGGGATCCGGATGCCTTCGCCGCCTGGTGCGAGGGGCGCACCGGCTACCCCGTGGTCGATGCGGCCATGCGCTGCCTCAACGCCACCGGCTGGATGCACAACCGGCTGCGGATGATAGTGGCGAGCTTCCTCACCAAGGATCTCCACATCCACTGGCGGCTTGGGGAGGACTACTTCATGAGTCGGCTCATCGACGGGGATCTGGCGGCCAACAATGGCGGCTGGCAGTGGGCGGCGGGGACAGGGGCCGATGCGGCGCCCTATTTCCGGGTCTTTAACCCCACCACCCAGGGGCAACGATTTGATCCACAAGGGGAGTTCATTCGTACCTGGGTCACTGAGCTGGCGGATGTGCCTGCTGCCTATCTCCACGAGCCCCACGACTGGTTGCGGCTCAAGGGGCGGCAGGATTATCCGGCCCCCATGGTGGATCATGCCGTTGCACGGGTGAGGGCCATCGAGATGTTCCGCGAACTGGAGAAAAACTAGCATGAATGACGCGCTGGCCCGCTTTGTCATCCTCTACCTGCAATTGGACAAGCATCAGTTGCACCGCTTGCCGGAGGTCTATGCCGATGAGGTGCTCTTCATCGATCCTGCGCACCGGATAGAGGGGCTGGCCGCGCTCACCCGTTACTTTTCCTCCCTTTATGAGCGCCTTGCCCAGTGCAGCTTCGAGATAACGAGTCAGCAGCAGTCGGGCAACGAAGCCTGGCTCGCCTGGGTCATGACCTTCTCCCACCCCAGGATTGCCGGTGGCCGGGCTGTCAGGGTCGAGGGTGCCACCCGGCTGACGTTCGACTCCTGGGGCAAGGTGTGCCTGCACCGGGACTACTTCGATCTCGGGGCCATGCTCTACGAGCAGTTGCCGCTGCTGGGGCCCGTGGTACGGGCCATCAAGGGGAGGCTGGGGACATGAGCGGCCGGGTGCTGATCACCGGGGCCACCTCGGGCATCGGCCGCCAGCTGGCGCTGGATTATCGGCGCGCCGGCTGGCAGGTGTGGGGTTGTGGCCGGGACGAGGTGCGCTTGCAGGCACTGGCCGACCTGGGGATCATTCCTTTGCGATTCGATGCGCGCGACAGCACCGCCATGGCCGGGGTGGCCGCGAGTCTGCCCGCCCTCGACCTGCTCATTCTCAATGCGGGCAACTGTGAATACATGGATCCGGCAGAAGGCTTTGACGGCGCCCTGTTTGCCCGGGTCATCGAGACCAACCTCATCGCCACCGGCAACGCCCTGGCCGCCTTGCTGCCGCGGTTGGGGGCGGGTGGACGGCTTGCCATCGTCAGCTCCTCGGTGAGCTGGCTGCCCCTGCCACGGGCGGAGGCCTATGGCGCCTCCAAGGCGGCCCTCGATTATCTGGCGGATACGTTGCGCCTGGATCTGGCCAGCAAGGGCATCGGGGTGACCCTGATCCGCCCGGGCTTCGTGCAGACGCCGCTCACCGACAAGAATGATTTTCCCATGCCCTGCCTGGTGACGGTGGAAGAGGCTTCCCGCGCCATCATGACGGGGCTTGCCGCCGGTCGCCACCAGATCCACTTTCCCCGTCGCTTCATCTGGCTGCTGCGCCTGCTCGGCGCTCTGCCGACGGGGCTCTGGCTGCGCCTTGGCCGCACACTCGTTTCGAAAGGACGCCCTTCATGAAGAAAAAGATCGCCATCGTCGGCTCCGGTATCTCCGGTCTCACCGCCGGTTTTCTGCTCCACAAGCTGCATGACATCACCCTGTTCGAGGCGGCGCCGACCCTGGGAGGCCACACCGCCACCGTGGAGGTGGAACAGGCTGGGCGCCACTATGCCATCGACACCGGCTTCATCGTCTTCAATGACCGTACCTATCCCAACTTCCTCAAATTGCTGGAACGCATCGGGGTGGGGCGCCAACCCGCCGAGATGAGCTTCTCGGTCAAGAGTCCCGAGGGGATGGAGTACAACGGCCACAACCTCGATACCCTGTTCGCCCGGCGCCGCAATCTGCTGAGCCCGCGCTTCTATCGCTTCGTCGCCGAGATACTGCGCTTCAACCGGGAGGCGCGGGCCTGGCTGGCCGCGCATCGCCAGCGGGAGCTGACCCCCGAGCTGACCCTGGGGGACTTCCTGCAGGCGGGGAAATTCAGCGACTATTTCGCCCGCCACTACATCCTGCCCATGGGGGCGGCCATCTGGTCCTCCACCCTGGCGGACATGCGTGCCTTCCCCTTGAGCTTCTTCCTGCGGTTTTTCGCCAACCACGGGCTGCTGGAGGTGGCGAACCGCCCCCAGTGGTATGTGATCCCGGGTGGCTCGCGAGAGTACATAGGGCCGCTCACGGCGGGCTGGCAGTCGCGCATCCGCCTCGCTACCCCGGTGGAGGCGGTGCGCCGGGTGGCGGATGGCGTCGTGGTCACCAGCCAGGGGCAGGAGGCCCATTTTGACGAGGTGATCTTCGCCTGTCACAGCGATCAGGCCCTGGCCCTGCTGGCGGATGCGAGCGACGCAGAGAGGGCCATCCTCGGGAACATGCCCTATCAGGCCAACGACGTCTGGCTGCACACCGACGCCTCCTGCCTGCCGATGCGCCGCAAGGCGTGGGCGAGCTGGAACTACCAGCTCGGTGAGGATGACGGGGCGCGCCCCCTGGTGAGCTACAACATGAACATCCTGCAGGGGGTGAGCTCCCCAGCGCCCTTCTGCGTCAGCCTCAATCCCCGTGGACGGGTGGACGAGAGCAAGGTGTTGCGCCGTTTCGTCTATCATCATCCGGTATTCAATCAGGGCTCCATCGCCGCCCAGCAGCGACGGGGCGAGATCTGTGGCCATCAGCATACCCACTTCTGCGGGGCCTATTGGTACAACGGTTTTCACGAGGACGGGGTGCGCAGCGCCCTGGACGTGGCCAGACGCTTCGGGGCCGAGCTATGAGCGGCGCCGCGGCCTTGACGCAGGGGGACGAGGGAATGGGGGAGGGGATCAGCGCCATCTGGCAAGGTTCGGTGCGCCATCGCCGCTTCGCGCCGCGTCCCCACGCCTTTTCCTACAGCCTCTTCATGCTGGGGCTGGATCTGGACGAACTGCCCGGGCTTGAGCAGGGGCGCTGGTTTGCCGTGGAGCGGGCCGGACTGCTCTCGTTTCGCCGCGAGGACTATCTGCGGGGCAGCGAAGGGCCCCTCAAGCAGGCGGTCTGGGACAAGGTGGCGGCCCTTGGGGGGCATGCGGAGCCCGGCGGGCGGGTGCTGCTCCTTGGCAACGTGCGCTGCCTCGGGTTTTATTTCAGCCCGGTCAATTTCTACTTCTGCGATCGGGCGGGGGAGACCCGCTACCTGCTGGCGGAGGTCTCCAATACCCCCTGGAACGAGCGCCACTACTACCTGCTGGATCTGGCGGCGCTCTCCCCCCATGACAAGGATTTTCATGTCTCCCCCTTCATGGGACTGGGGATGCGCTACCACTGGCGCATCCGGGCACCGAAAGAGGAGGCGCTGATCCATATCGAGAGCCACCCCGTATCCGGTGAGAACAAGCTGTTTGACGCCACCCTGGCCCTGCGCCGCGCGCCCTGGTGCCGCAGCGGGCTGGCGGCGCTGCTGGCTCGCTGGCCCTGGATGACCCTGAAGGTGCTGCTCGGGATCTACTGGCAGGCCCTGCGCCTTTTTATCAAACGCACCCCCGTCTTCACCCATCCGGAGAGCCGCCCATGACGCCGACACACCCGTTTAATTCCGCTTCCTGGTGTTGTCAGCAGCCCATGGTGCGGGTTCATCCCAACCGAACGACCCCACTCTTGACCCATTCGGAGAGCCGCTAATGGAACTTGCTCAATCAACCCTCTCTGCCTCTTTCATCGATAAGGGGGCCAAGCAACTGCTGCTCAAATTGCTGGCGCGCCTTGAGCAGGGTCAACTGGTGCTTCACGACGGCAGCGAGTGCCACCGCTTCGGCAAGGCGGGCAGCGACCTGCATGCCGAGCTGGTGGTGCAGGATCCGGCGTTTTATCGCCGCCTGCTGCTGGGGGGAAGCATCGCCGCAGGAGAGACCTGGGTGGAGGGTCTCTGGACCAGCCCGGAGCCGGTGGCACTGGTGCGCTTGCTGGCCCGCAATCTGCCGCTGCTCGACGCCCTGGAACGGCGCCTCGGCTGGCTCAGCTTCCCGTTCAACAAGGTGCGCCATTGGTTCAATCGCAATACCCTGACCGGTTCGCGTGCCAACATCGCCGCCCACTATGACCTTGGCAACACCCTCTATCAGGGCTTTCTCGACGATCACATGCAGTATTCGAGCGCCATCTATCCCCACCCGGATGCCACCCTGGAGGAGGGGCAGCAGGCCAAGCTGCGCACCATCTGTGAGCGGCTTGAGCTCGGTCCCCATGATCACCTGCTGGAGATAGGCACCGGCTGGGGCGGTCTTGCCGTCTATGCGGCCCGTCACTACGGCTGCCGGGTCACCACCACTACCATCTCCCGGGCCCAGCACGACTATGCCAAGGCGTGGATCGAGCGGGAGGGGCTGGGGGATCGCATCACCTTGCTGCTGGAGGATTACCGCAAGCTGGAGGGACGCTATGACAAGCTGGTCTCCATCGAGATGATCGAGGCGGTGGGGCACGCCTTCCTGCCCGACTATTTCCGCCAGTTGTCGCGCCTGCTCAAGCCCGGCGGACGCCTGCTGATCCAGGCCATCACCATCGCCGATCAGCGTCACGCCCAGTATCTGCGCGGGGTGGACTTCATCCAGCGCTACATCTTCCCGGGAGGCTGCCTGCCCTGCGTCTCCCAGATGGCGGGTCTGCTGGCGCGGGAGACCGACATGCAGCTGGTACGGCTGCACGATCACGGCCACCACTATGCCCGTACCCTGGCCCACTGGTGCGAACGCTTCCTGGCGCTGGCCCCAGAGCTGCCCAAGCTCGGTTACAGCCAGGATTTCATCCGGCTCTGGCACTTCTATTTCGCCTACTGTGAAGGGGGATTCTGGGAGCGGGCCATCAGCCTGGTGCAACTGGAGGCCGCCAAGCCGGGGCCCCATGGCTGGTCCGGGGACTTGCCGGCACACGGTCGCTGATCATGTGGCAGTGGGCCCACCTGCTGGGATTCAACCTCTACTGGTTGCTGGCGGTGACATGGCAGCAACCGGGCCCGCTGCTCGGGATGCTGCTGCTCCATTTCATCTTCTCCCCACGCCGTGGGCAGGACTGGCGCCTCATCCCGGTCGCCCTGGCAGGCTGCCTGCTCGACATCCTGCTCTGGCGCCTCGGCCTGTTTCACTTTCCGTCCGGTTTTCCGCTCTGGCTGTTGCTGCTTTGGTGCGGTTTCGCCCTGACCCTCTCCCACGGCCTTCCCTGGCTTCGCCTCTTGCCGCGCTGGCAACAGGGGCTGTTCGGCATGGTAGGGGGCGCCTCCTCTTATATGGCGGGGGCCGCCATGGGGGCAGTAAACTTACCCTGGGGCATCTGGACAAGCGCAGTGCTGCTGGCGGTGATCTGGATGTGGTGGTTACCCGTACTCCTGTGGGTAACGGTCAAGCTGGAGGGTGAGACGAGATGAACACCTTTTCGACCGACACCTTGTTGTTTTCCAAGTGGACCAGGGATGGCCAGTGCGAGCTGGCCGAGCGTTTCTACCTGGTGGTGGCCTGCCAGCGCGATGCCCAGGGGCATCTGGCGAGCGTGGTGATGCAGGATATCAACACCCTGCAGGAACAGGAGATGGACTGGCATGAACTGGAGGATCCCGCCCGTTGGCACATGGGGTGGAACTAGTCTGCTGCTGGCGGCCTTGAGCCTGCCACTGTTTGCGACCGCCCAGAGCGTTGCCGCCCCCTGGCAGGGGCTGCGTACCGTGGGACAGGGGGAGATGCGCTGGCTCTGGTTCAAGCTCTATGACGCCACCCTCTACAGCGAGAGCGGCCGCTATCAGCCGGGGCGCTACCCGCAGGCCCTCAGCATTACCTACGCGAGGGCCATCGAGCGCCAGGATCTGCTGGAGGCGACCGCCGCCGAGTGGCAGCGGCTCGGCCTTGGTAGCGAGAGTGAGCGCCAACGCTGGCTGGCTCGACTGGCCACGCTCTGGCCGGATGTCGCCCCCGGCGACAAGCTGGTTTTTTATGTGGACGAGCAAGGCACGGGCCACTTCTGGTTGCGAGATCGCCTCCTTGGCTCTCTCGATGATCCAGCCTTCGCCCCCGCGTTTCTTGCTATCTGGCTGACTGACGACAGCCGGGATCCCGCCCTGACCCGCCGCCTGCGCGGCCAATCCTGATGGAGTATTCCATGAAGTTCTCTTCCTGGTGGCGTCTTGCCTGGTTGCTACCCCTGCTGTGGCTCTCTGGTTGCGGCGCGGGTCTTGACGATTATCGCGGCTCCCGGCCGGGCTGGGATCTCGCCCGTTTCTTCAATGGCAAGCTGGTGGCCCACGGCCTGGTGACGGACCGCAGCGGCGAAGTGACCAGTCGCTTTCGGGTCGAGATGCAGGGGCACTGGCGAGAGGGCAAGGGGGAGCTGTTCGAGCAGTTCTACTTCGATGATGGCCGTCGGCAGACCCGCACCTGGTTTTTGAGCAAGGGGGCGGATGGCCACTGGCGCGGCACGGCTTCAGACGTGGTGGGGGAGGCGGTAGGCAAGACGGCAGGCTTTGCCCTCAACTGGCGCTATCAGCTCGATCTGGCACTGCCGGATGAGAGCGTGGTGAGGGTGAGCTTTGATGACTGGATGTATCTGCTGGACGACGATCGCCTGATCAACCGCGCGAAGATCAGCAAGTTCGGCATTCACCTCGGCGAGGTGATCCTCTATATCGAACGGCTTGAGCAATGAAAGCCGATGCATTTTTTGCCGACGATAGCCATTGGCTATGGATCGGCAAGGCACAGATGATTGTCCTTTGAGTCTGCTTCTGGATAAGCTGACTCCGTTCCCGATAATGCTTACCACCTGGAGGTGAATCATGAAGAGCCCCATTGGTCTTGATACCGTTCAATCACAAGCCCTGGCCGCCGAGCTCAACAAGCTGCTGGCCAGCTACCAGATCCTCTACATGAACGTCCGTGGCTTCCACTGGAACATCCGCGGCAACCAGTTCTTCGAGCTGCACCTGAAATTCGAAGAGATCTACAACGACCTGCTGCTGAAAGTCGATGCCCTGGCCGAACGCATTCTGACCCTGGATGGGGTGCCCCTGCACAGCTTCAGCGACTACATCCAGGTGTCCGCCATCCCCGAGCAGAAGGGGTTGCATGACGGTCGTGCCTGCGTGGAATCCCTGCTGGCGAGCTTCCGCGAACTGCTGGTTGCCCAGCGCCGCATCCTGGGTCAGGCCGCCGATGCCGGTGATGAAGGGACTGCATCCATCCTCTCCGACTATGTGCAGCAGCAGGAAAAACTGGTCTGGATGCTGCGCGCCTATCTGGCCTGATGAACCTGGGGCCGGCTGCCCATGCTCCGGCCCGTATCATTGCCCCTGTTGTTGCACACCCGAGTTGTCTCTCCTTGATTTCCCACCCGCTTGCCGCCCGATTTGGGCGGCTTTTTTCTATTTGATCTGCATCAATGAAATGTTAATTGGTAAATTGAATGCCTATTAAGTTTTCCAGGAGGGGAATAGAATCGCCACAAAACAGATAACTGAAATGTCCAATTAGGAGAGACATGATGTTTTGTGTGCAATGTGAACAGACTATTCGTACCCCGGCAGGCAACGGCTGCGCCTATGCACAAGGCATGTGCGGCAAGACGGCGGAAACTTCCGACCTGCAAGATGTGCTGATCTATACCCTGCAAGGGCTCAGCGCCTGGGCCCTGGCGGCCCGCGAGCACGGCATCGTCGACAGCGAAATAGACGCTTTCGTGCCCAAGGCGTTCTTTGCCACCCTCACCAACGTCAACTTCGACTCCGCTCGCATCGTCGCCTACGTCAACCAGGCGCTGGCCTATCGCCAGCAACTGGCCGCCAAGCTGGCACCGCTGGCGGTGCAGGCCGACACACTGCCCGCCGCGGCCAGCTTCGAGCCGGGTGCCGATCTGCTGGCCCAGCTTGCCCAGGCGCCGCAGACCGCGGTCAACCGGGGCAAGAACGAGGTCAACGAAGACATCATGGGGCTGCGCCTGCTCTGCCTCTACGGCCTCAAGGGCGCCGCCGCCTACATGGAACACGCCCGGGTGCTGGATCAGCAGGATGCCGGGGTTGCCGCCGAATTCCATCGCATCATGAGCTGGCTAGGCACGGATCCCTGCGATCTGGATCCGCTGTTCAAGTGCGCCATGGAGATCGGCCTGCTCAACTTCAAAATCATGGAGATGCTGGATCTCGGTGAAACCACCGCCTTCGGCCACCCCGAGCCGACCCAGGTACGCGTCACTCCGGTACCGGGCAAGTGCATTCTGGTCTCCGGCCACGACATGGTGGATCTCAAGCTCATCCTGGAGCAGACCAGGGGCACTGGCATCAACGTCTACACCCACGGCGAGATGCTGCCGGCCCTGGCCTACCCCTTCTTCAAGCAGTACCCGCACCTGGTGGGTAACTACGGCTCCGCCTGGCAGAACCAGCAGAAGGAGTTTGCCAACTTCCCGGGCGCCGTGGTGATGACCTCCAACTGCATCATCGACCCGAACGTGGGCAACTACAGCGATCGCATCTTCACCCGCTCCATCGTCGGCTGGCCGGGCGTGACCCACCTGGAAGGGGAAGATTTCTCCGCCGTGGTCGCCAAGGCGCAAGCGCTGGAAGGCTTCAAGCACGTTGAGCTGGAGCACTTCATTACCATCGGTTTTGCCCGCAACGCCCTGATGCAGGCCGCTCCCGCAGTGATCGACAAAGTCAAGGCTGGCGAAATCAGCCACTTCTTCCTGGTGGGGGGATGTGACGGCGACCGTGCCGAGCGCGCCTACTACACCGAGTTTGCCAAGGCGATCCCGCAGGACAGCCTGCTACTGACCCTGGGCTGCGGCAAGTACAAGTTCAACAAGCTCGATTTCGGCAACATCGGCGGCATTCCGCGCCTGCTGGACGTGGGTCAGTGCAACGATGCCTACTCTGCCATCCAGCTGGCGCTGGCGCTCGCCGACGCGTTCGAGTGCGGCGTCAACGATCTGCCCCTGACCCTGGTGCTCTCCTGGTTCGAGCAAAAAGCCATCGTCATTTTGCTCACCCTGCTGGCGCTCGGCGTGAAGGACATCCGCACCGGCCCGACCGCCCCGGCCTTCCTCACCCCGGCCCTGCTCAAGGTGCTGGAGGAGCAGTTCGGCCTGAAAGGAACCACCACGGCAGACGCGGATCTCGCCGAGATCCTGGCGGCCTGAGCAAAGATACAGCCTTACACGCTCAGCATGTTGTAAGCCTTTGGCGAGCCTGATGGCTCGCCTTTTTTCAACGCTATTTCCGAGCAAGAGGAGCCTTGCGATGACCTCCACCTCTTTGAGCCTGCGCTGTATAGCCCGCCGGGCAGAGACCCACGACGTGGCGAGCTGGCAATTTGAACCCCTGGCTGGTGACCTGCCCTCCGTGCTGGCCGGCCAGTGCGTCACCCTGCACACGATGATTGACGGCAAGCCTCACTGCCGCGCCTACACCCTCTCCTCCAGCCCGCAGGATCCTTTCTGGCAGGTCACCATCAAGGATGTGGGGCTGGTCTCTCACCATCTGCACCAGAGCCTGCAAGTGGGGGACGAGATCCGGGTAGACGGCCCCTTCGGCGATTTCCACCTGACCGCGTTCCCCTGCGAGCGGCCGCTGCTGCTCAGCGCCGGCTCCGGCATCACCCCCATGTGGGCCATGCTGCGGGACGAGCTCGCCAAGCGACCGGACGCCGATATCCGCTTTATTCACAGCGCCAGAACCCCCGGGGATGTGATCTTCGCGAGGGAACTGGCTTCACTGGCCGAGGCTCATGCCGGTGTGCGCCATGCTTTAGTGCTGGAGAAAGTAGGGGAAGAGGAGCCAACGGCTCATCCCTGGGTTGGCCGGCTCACACCGGGGATGCTCAAGGAATTGGCGCCGGATCTCTTGAGCCGCCATGTCTATCTGTGCGGGCCAGCCCCCTATATGGCGGTGGTGAGCGAGATGCTGGCCGGGCTCGGGCTGCCCCCCGAGCAGTTGCATCAGGAGTCGTTCGGCCTGCCTGGGGTGGCCTCAAGCGCGGCGCCAGTTGCGGCCGATAGCGACCACTTCTGGCTGACCCTCAAAAAGAGCGGCAAGAAAGTGAAGATACTGCCTGGCCAGACCCTGCTGGCGGCACTGGAGGGGGCGGGGGAGACCATGATGGCCGCTTGCCGCGCCGGGGTGTGCGGCGCCTGTCGCTGCACCACGGAAGGCGAAATCGAGCGCCAGAGCGTGATGACCCTGAGCGCGCAGGACCTCGAGAACGGGGTGGCGCTGGCCTGTTCCTGCACCGCCAGAGGGGATGTGAGCCTGGAGTATTGACGGGCGTCATTGGTATCCCGAGCTTTTCCCGGGCGGGTCGTGCGGGTAGACTTAACCCCAGTTTCAGCAAAGTACGGGATAAAAAATGACAATTCTGGTGACGGGGGGAGCCGGTTACATCGGTTCCCACACCCTGGTCGAGCTGCTTGGTACCGGGCAGCAGGTCGTAGTACTGGACAACCTCTCCAACGCTTCCCCCGAGTCTCTCAAGCGGGTCGAGCGGATCACCGGCAAGCCGGTCACCTTCGTGGAAGGGGACATTCTGGACAGAGCCTGCCTGCAACGGCTGTTTGCCACCCACAAGATTGAGTCGGTGATCCACTTCGCCGGCCTCAAGGCGGTGGGGGAATCCGGCCAGATCCCGCTCACCTACTATCAGAACAACGTGACCGGCACCCTGGTGCTGTGCGAAGAGATGGCCAGGGCCGGCGTGTTCCGGCTGGTGTTCAGCTCCTCGGCCACCGTCTATGGGGATCCGGCCTCGGTACCCCTGCGGGAAGATTTCCCCACCAGCGCCACCAACCCCTATGGCCGCTCCAAGCTGATGGTTGAAGAGATCCTGCGTGACCTCTCCAAATCCGATCCTCGCTGGGCCATCGTGCTGCTGCGCTACTTCAACCCGGTGGGGGCTCACGAGAGCGGCCTCATCGGTGAAGATCCCAACGGCATCCCCAACAACCTGCTGCCTTACATCAGTCAGGTCGGCGTGGGCAAGCTCAAGGAGCTGGGGGTCTTTGGCAACGACTATCCGACCCCGGACGGCACCGGGGTGCGCGACTATATCCACGTGGTGGATCTCGCCATCGGTCACCTCAAAGCGTTGGCCCGCATCAAGAGTGATACCGGCGTCTTCACCTATAACCTCGGCACCGGTCAGGGCTATTCCGTGCTGGAGATGGTCAAGGCGTTCGAGGCAGCCAGTGGCCGTGCCATTCCCTACCAGATCAAGCCCCGTCGCCCCGGCGATATTGCCGAGTGCTGGGCTGAACCGGCTCTGGCCCGTGACGAGCTGGGCTGGCAGGCTGAGCGGGGTCTGGAGCAGATGATGATCGATACCTGGCGCTGGCAAAGCCAGAATCCGAACGGTTATGGCCCTGCTGCGAAGCCGTGATCACGGGTCATGCGTTGCTCGGGAGCCTCATTTATTCATATCAACTCGGGTCCCAGCGCTGCTCTTCGCCTTGCTGACAGCTTCTTGCGACGGCCCATCAGGCCTGATGGTTTGCAGCCTGAATAGCAAAACGCCCCGGCATGCCGGGGCGTTTTTTCATGAACAACGCGCGGGTTACTGAATGCTCTTGCCGGCGCGGACATCCTTGATGATAGCCTTGAGGCTGGCCAGATCCCGCGGTGCGCCGCGCAGGATCTGATCGCCGATGATAAAGGCCGGGGTACCGGAAATGGCCATGGCTTCGGCCAGCGCCCGGTTGGTACCCAGATTCTGATCGATGCTGCCGTCCTTGATCTTCGCCTCGACCTTGCTCCAGTCCACGCCGGCGGCCCTGGCGACGTCTTTCACCTGGGCTTCGTCGGAGAGGGGTCCCTGATGGGCGTACAGCTTGTCGTGGAAGGCCTGGTATTTGTCGGGCTGGCCGAGCTTCACCGCCAGCGCCGCGCGGGCGGCGTAGTAGGAAGTTTCGCTCAGGATGGGGAACTGCTTGTAGATGTAGCGGATCTCCTTGTCCTCAGAGAGCAGTTGCTGAATGAGGGGATGAGCGCGCTTGCAGTAGCCGCAGTTGTAGTCGAAGAACTCCACCACCGTCAGGCTGCCCTTGGGATTGCCGCTCTCGGGATCCTGGTTGGCGAAGAGCTGCTTGGCATGGGCTTCTATCAGCGTCTTGTCGTTCTCGGCCTGCTGGCTCTCCTGCTTGGCACGCAGGGCGTTGGACATCTCGACCAGGATCTCCGGATTCTTGACCAGATAGTCGCGCACGATCTGCTCGACATCGCTCTTGGTCAGCTCGCTCGCCTGCACGGGCGCCGCAAGCAGGGTCGCGCCGGTCAGGGCGGCGAACAGGGCATGTTTGATTCTCATAAGTCCATCTTGCTGGGGATGTGGTAGTGGCCCCTATAGTGGGTGAGTCTGTTTTCAAGTCAAGCCATCCGCTTGAAAAAGCACGGTTTGCAGCGGTTTTGCCGGTTTTGTGGGCCAGATAGCCCAATAAATGGGCAAACAAACGGAGTGGGGATTTACAAGGGCTGGGGGCATGGGTAATATGCGTCGCACTGCTGCGGAGGGGTGGCAGAGCGGCTGAATGCACCGGTCTTGAAAACCGGCGATGGGCGACCATCCGTGGGTTCAAATCCCACCTCCTCCGCCATCTATATAGCCCAACTGATTTATTCAGTTGGGCTTTTTCGTATTCGCGCACCTACATGCAGGTGCCATTGAGTGACAACCTGAGCGGGGCTCTCCCACCCGTCAGTTCCTTCAATGGTGGCCAACAAGATGCGGACGAGCACGGCCAGGCTGCCCGTCAGTCCGGTGGATGTCTGGCTCGAACGCCGAGCCTGTCTCTTTCACGGTCTCGATGGCCTCTGTTGTCTGAACGCTGTCATTGTCTGGGCCGTTAGATTGCTGCCGCCAGTGACGATAATCCCGCCTCCCGTGCTCTCCTGCCAGCCCATGCCTTCTCACCTTGGCCGCCACCACAGCGCCCGTGATGACACTGGAAGTGAGGGCTGAGAGCCACTCCCTGCAGCCCCCTGCCGGCATTGCCGAGCGCCAGACATCAGGGGGCAACATCATGACGCTCTCCGCTGCGTGGCTCGTCTGGCCCGCCAGGCCTGAATACGCGTCTGGGTGCCGATGACGAAGACAAAAAAGACCGGCACGAAGAAGATAGCCAGCAGGGTGCCGCTGATCATGCCGCCGAACACGCCGGTGCCGATGGCATGCTGGGTCTCAGCGCTGGCACCGCTGGCAAGCATCAGCGGCACCACGCCGAGGGTAAAGGCCAGCGACGTCATCAGGATGGGGCGCAGACGCAGGCGGGCGGCAGTCACAGCGGCATCAAGCAGCGAGCGCCCTTCGCCGTGCAACTGGCGCGCAAACTCCACGATGAGGATGGCGTTCTTGGCCGACAGACCGATGATGGTGATCATGCCCACCTTGAAGAAGACGTCGTTGGGCATGCCCCGAAGCATCACCGCCGCCACGGCGCCGAGCAGGCCCAGGGGGACTACCAGCATCACCGAGAGCGGGATGGACCAGCTCTCGTAGAGCGCGGCCAGCACCAGGAAGACCACCAGCGCCGACAGCAGCATCAGCAGGGGGGCCTCGGCCGCCGACTGACGCTCCTGCAGCGACTGTCCCGTCCAGGCCAGGGCGAAGCCTGGCGGCAGTTGCGCCACCAGGCGATCCATTTCCGCCATCGCGGCGCCACTGGACACCCCGGTGGCGGCACTCCCGGAGAGACGCACGGCGGGGAAACCATCAAAACGCATCATCTGTTGCGGCGACTGGCGCCAGGTCGGCGTCACCACCTCCCGCAGGGGCACCATGCCACCGCTGGCATTGCGCACCCGCAGGGCGAGTACGTCATCGAGCTGCATGCGCGCTGACGCGTCGGCCTGCAGGATGACCTGCTGCATGTGCCCGCCGTTGGGGAAGTCGTTGATGTAGAGCGACCCCATCGCCGCCGACAGGGTGCTGCTCACGCTGGTGAACGAGAGCCCCATGGCCTCGGCCTTCTGCCGGTTGATCTCGAGGTGAATGCTCTCGCCGGGGGGCAGGCTGTCGGGATAGACATCGCTCACCACCTCGCTTTGGGCCGCCAGTGCCAGCAGTTGCGCCTGGGCGGCCTGCAGCGCGGCCTCCCCCTGGTTGGCCCTGTCTTGCAGGAAGAGCGTGAAACCCGAAGAGGTGCCCAGTTCGTCGATGGCGGGTGGCAGCAGGCTCATCACAGTGCCTTCCTTGCTGTTGGCCATGGCGGCCTGTGCCAGCTCAGCCTCTTTGGCGGCCGTGGCACCATGACGCTGGTCCCACTCTTTGAGCATGGTGAAGGCCATGGCCGCATTGGGGCCGGCGCCGGAGAAGCTGAAGCCCTGCACCACCAGATTGGTGTCGAGCGCCTCGCGAGAGGCCACATGGGCCTCGAACTCCTTGATGACGGCCAGAGTGCGCTCGCTGGTGGCACCGGTCGGCAACTGGATGGAGGTCATGAAGTAGCCCTGATCCTCGTCCGGCAGGAAAGAGGAGGGCAGCTGGGTGGCGGCGATGGCTAGCACGGCGCAGAGGGCGGCGAAGGTGACCATCACGCGTCCGCTGCGCCCGGCCAGCCGGGTGACCCGAACGCTGTAGCCCACCGTGAGCCGCTCGACGCCCCGGTTGAAGGCGCCGAAGAAGCCGCGCTTCTCATGGTGATCCGGGCTGACCGGACGCAGCAAGGTGGCGCAGAGTGCGGGTGTCAGGGTCAGGGCGAGGAAGGCGGAAATCAGGATCGAGACCGCCATCGACAGGGTGAACTGCTGGTAGATGACCCCCACGGAGCCGCTGCCGAAGGCCATGGGAATGAACACCGCCGTGAGCACCAGGGTGATGCCGATCACCGCCCCGGTGATCTCCTTCATGGCCCGCGATGTCGCCTCCCTGGGCGAGAGCCCCTGGGTGGCCATCAGGCGCTCGACGTTCTCCACCACCACGATGGCGTCGTCGACGATGATGCCGATGGCCAGCACCATGCCGAACATGGTCAGGGAGTTGATGGAAAAGCCGGCCAGCAGCATCACCGCGAAGGTGCCGAGCAGCGCTATGGGGGCGACGATGGCCGGGATCAGGGTGTAGCGCAGGTTCTGCAGGAAGAGAAACATCACCAGGAACACCAGCACCATGGCTTCCAGCAGGGTGTGGATCACCTTGTCGATGGAGACCTTGACGAAGGGGGCCGAGTCGAACGGGATGGAGTAAGCCATGCCCGTCGGCAGGGTGGGAGCGAGCTGGGCGAGACGGGTGTGCACCGCATCGGCGGTACGCACGGCGTTGGCACCCGGGGAGAGCTGAATGGCGGCGCTGGTGGCGGCCACCCCGTTCTCCCGGTTGGCAAAGGCGTAGGATTGCGCCCCCAACTCGACCCGGGCGACATCACCCAGCACCAGCTTGGCGCCATCGGCACCTGCCCGCAGTACGATGGCGGCGAACGCCTCTGGGGTCGTCAGCTGCCCCTGTACCGTGAGGGGAACCGTCAGTCGCTGGCCAGGCTGGGCGGGTTCGTCGCCGAGGCGCCCCGGTGCAATCTGCACGTTCTGCTGCTCGATGGCCTGCGCCACCTCGCTGATGGTCAACCCGTAGGCGGCGAGCTTGCCCGGATCTACCCAGATGCGCATGGCCTGCTCGGCGCCGAACAGCTGCACTCGCCCCACGCCGTCGATGCGGCGCAGCTCCTGCACGATATTGCGCGCCATGTAGTCGTTCAGCGCGACCTCATCGAAGCGGCCATCCGGTGAAGTCATGCCGACCATCATCAGAAAGCCAGACGAGGCGGACTCCACCTGCAGGCCGGTTTGCCGCACCGCCTGTGGCAAGCGAGGCTCGACCGCCTTGATGCGGTTTTGCACGTCCATCTGGGCCAGCTCCTGATCGGTGCCCGGCTTGAAGGTGGCGGTGATCTGCGCGCTGCCGGAGGCATCTACCGATGACTCGAAGTAGAGCAGGTTCTTGACCCCCGACAGCTCGCGCTCGATCAGGCTCACCACCGCATCATTCAGGGTCTGCGGCGTGGCGCCCGGATAGGTGGCATAGAGGGTCACCGACACCGGCGCCACCGAGGGATAGCGGGAGATGGGCAGCTTGGGGATGGCGATGACCCCCGCCAGCACGATGAAGAGGGCGATCACCCAGGCAAACACCGGGCGATGAATGAAAAACTGCGGCATGAAATGTCTCCGATTCAACGGTTACCGGCGTCAGCCTGCTGGCTGACTGCGGGGGATTGCCAGGGATGGGCAATGACTTGCGTCCCCGGGGTCAGGCGGTCGATCCCCTCGATCACCACCCGCTGTCCGGCGTTGAGCCCGGACGTGATGCGGTACTGGCTATTCACCAGTTCAGCGGTGTTGACCGGAACCAGTTGTGCCTGCCCCTGGCCATCCAGCACCCACACGCTGGTCTGGCCCGATGTGCGCACCACCGCCTGCTGGGGCACGCTCAGAGCGTTGGCATAGCGGGCACGGGGAATACGTGCCTGTACGTAGAGGCCGGGCAACAGGCGCCGCTCCGGGTTGTCCACCAGCACCCGCAGCAGTACGTCACCGGTACCGGCATCCACCTCGATGCCGGAGAAGAGGATGTGCCCCTGCATGCCGAGCGGCTTGCCATTGCTGCCGAGGATCTCCACCGTCAGTTCAGGCGCCGTCGAACCAGCCTGCTGGCGCAGGGTGTCCAGCACAGAGGCAGGTTGGCGCACATCGACGTAGACCTGATCGATCTGCTGGATCCTGGCCATGGGGGTGGCATCGGTGGGGGACACCAGGGCCCCTTCGCTCACCAGCGCCTGATCGATGCGTCCGGCGATGGGAGCCTCCACGCTGGCAAATTGCAGGTTCAGCTGGTGCCGGGCCAGGGCCGCCCTGGCCTGAGCCACGTCGGCGGCAGCCTGATCCCGCTGGGAGACGGCGTCATCATAGGTCTGGCGGCTGATGGCCTCGGTGCGCAGCAGCGGCACCAGGCGGTCAATCTGGATGCGGGCACGGGCCAGCACGGCCTCGGCCCGCTGCAATGCGGCGGCGGCGCTGTCGACATCCGCCTTGAAGGGGGCCGGGTTTATCTGGAACAGCACTGTGCCTGCGTTGATTTCGGCGCCCTGCTCGAACAGGCGGCGCTGCACAATGCCGCTTATCTGGGCGCGAATTTCGGCGCTGCGCACCGCGGCCACCCGGGCGGGCAGATCCTCGCTGATGACCAGGTCCTGCCCTGCCAGCGTCATCACCGATACCTGAGGGGGGGCCGGCGCGTCTTGCGCTTGCGGCGCCCCATCGCAACCTGCCAACCCGAATACGGCAATGACGGCAAGCAGAGCGCCCGCATACCGCTGTCTGACAAACATCATACTCACCTCGTTAAACCGTCTCCCCGGCATGGTGTTGCTGCGAGAGCACATCGAGCGGGCATTATGGAGAGGGGCTATTGCGAATGATTCGAGGCTTTGTGGAGAATCCATGGAGGCGGTGATAAAGTTCAAACCCACCATTTTCGAGGCCGACCATGTCGTATCTTCCAGCCTCCGCCAGCCCGGCGGCCCAGTCACTGGTACTGATTGCAGAGGATGAAGCCGAGATCGCCGAGATCCTCGCCGCTTACCTGCAACGCCAAGGATTGCGCACTTTGCATGCCGCCGATGGCCGCGTAGCCCTGGCCATGCACCAGACATGCAAACCCGATCTCCTGCTGCTGGATGTGCAGATGCCGCAGCTCGACGGCTGGCAGGTGCTCAGCGAGATCCGGGCCCGTGGCGACACGCCGGTGATCATGCTGACCGCCCTGGATCAGGACCTCGATAAGCTGATGGGGCTGCGCATGGGGGCGGATGACTATGTGGTCAAACCCTTCAACCCGGCCGAAGTGGTGGCCCGGGTACAGGCGGTGCTCAGACGCAGCCAGGCAGCAAAACAGGCCACGGCCCGGGTGCTGCGGGTCGGCCCTTTCCAGATCGATCTGGAGAGTCACGAGGCCAGCCTTTGCCGCGATGAGGGGCAACTGGTGCTGGATCTGACCCTGACCGAGTTCAAGTTGCTCGCTTCCCTGATGCGGGCGCCGAAACGGGCGTTCAGCCGCGCCGAACTGTTGACCCACTGCCTGCCGGAGGGGGATACCCAGGAGCGCACGGTGGACAGCCACATCAGCAAGCTGCGCAAGAAGCTCGAGGCGCACGGTATCCAGGGGGGGCCCGCCAGTGTCTGGGGCGTCGGCTATCGCTTCGGGGGCGATGCATGACATCGGCCCCCGGCCTGCGCAGGCAGATTATCCGCTCTCTGGGGCTGATGGCGCTTGGCATCATCTCCCTCGCGGTGGTCGGCACCTATGTGTTCTACGCCATTGCCGTGACCTATGTGCCTGGCAGCATCTCCGAGAGCTGGATGCCCTCCAGAGGGTCGAGATGATCTGGATTGGCTCGACCATTCTCATTGCATTGGGGATGGCGCTGTACGTGGCGGTGCGCCTCTCTCGGCGCATCCTGACCCCGCTCAATTCGGTGGCGAACAGCCTGCGCGAGGTGGCAGAGGGCAAACTCGATGCGCGCGTGCCGCTGGATGAACAGGCGATCGGGGAGACGGCGCAACTGGTGCGGGACTTCAACACCATGGCCGAGCGACTGCAAAGCATGACCCGGGAGCGGGAGTTCTGGAATGCCGCCATCGCCCACGAATTGCGCACCCCGGTGACCATCTTGCGTGGCCGATTGCAGGGGCTGGCCGAAGGGGTATTTCCGCCAGAGCGTGCGCTCTTTGAAGGTTTGTTGCGCCAGGTGGAGGGATTGACCCACTTGATCGAAGACTTGCGGGTGCTCAGTCTCAACGACAGCGGCCACCTGGAGCTGCAACGAGAGGCGATCAGGCTGGCCGACGAGCTGGCTGTGGTGCTCGAGGCGTTTGCCACCCCCCTGGCCGCGAGCGGTTTCACCCTCAAGCGGGAGCTCGATGCCGAACTCTGGGTCTGTTGCGATGCACTTCGCATCCGTCAGGCCCTGATGGCGCTGCTGGAAAATGCCCAGAAGCACGCGGTGCCGGGCATGCTGACCGTGCGCCTGTATCGTTCTGGCACCCAGTGCATCCTGAGCGTGGAAGACGAAGGGCCCGGCATCAGCGAGGAGGTCGCCGCCCATATCTTCGAGGCGTTTCGCCGGGGGGATCCGTCACGCTCGCGCAAGAGTGGCGGCAGCGGGCTCGGGCTGGCGGTGGTCAAGGCCATTGCCGAGGCCCACGGCGGCAGTGCGGTCTGCCAACCCGGCGGGCGGGGTGGCACCCTGTTCCTGCTTTCCTGGCCCCTCTTGCACCCTGACGGCAGGTCATGACCCCGTATTGCCGCATCGGCTCGGGATGGGCGCGCCGAGGCGCGTGTGTTGACTGTGATCCAACAGCCCATAAAAAAAGCCCATCTCATGGTGAGAGATGGGCTTTTATTATGGCTTGCAGGCAGCGCCCTCATGGGGCGCCGGGATCAATGCTCGGCCAGCAGGGGCTCTCCCTCCTGGCGTTTGTCGTGGATGGCAAAGCGATCGACCAGGGTGGCACTGGCGTCGTTCAGGCCGATGACCGCCACCTCTTTCCCCTCACGGCGGAACTTGATGACCACCTTGTCGAGGGCCGTGATGGCGGTGATGTCCCAGAAGTGGGCGTGCGTCAGGTCGATGACCACCTTCTCCACTTCCTCCCTGAAATCGAAACCGGCCAGGAACTGCTCGGCGCTGGCAAAGAAGACCTGGCCCCGCACCAGATAGGTACGCACGGCGCCGCTGCGCTCGCTGTCGCTCTTGACCAGCATGACGCGGGCAACCTTGTGGGCGAAGAAGAGAGAGGCGAGCAGCACCCCCACGAAGACCCCGAGTGCTAGGTTGTGGGTCGCGACCACCACGGCGACGGTGGTCACCATCACCAGGTTGGTGGAGAGGGGGTGGCTCTTCAGGTTGCGTACCGACTCCCAGGAAAACGTGCCGATGGAGACCATGATCATCACGGCCACCAGGGCTGCCATGGGGATCTGACGGATCCACTCATCCATGAAGACCACCATCAGGATGAGCAGGGTCCCCGCCACGAAGGTGGAGAGGCGGCCGCGGCCACCGGATTTGATGTTGATGACGGACTGGCCAATCATGGCGCACCCCGCCATGCCTCCCAGCAGACCGGCGCCGATGTTGGCGATCCCCTGACCCTTGCACTCGCGGTTGCGATCGCTTGGGGTGTCGGTCATCTCGTCGACGATGGCTGCCGTCATCATGGACTCGAGCAGTCCCACCACCGCCAGCCCCGCTGAATAGGGGAAGATGATGGCCAGGGTCTCAAGATTGAGGGGGACGTCGGGCCAGAGGAAGACCGGCAGGGTATCGGGCAGCTCGCCCATGTCGCCCACGGTACGGATGTCGATGCCCAGGGTGATGGCCACCGCCGTCAGGATGACGATGCACAGCAGGGGGGAGGGGAGCAGTTTGCCCACTACGGGAACAAGCGGGAACAGATAGATGATGCCAAGCCCGGCCGCGGTCATGGCGTAGACCTGCCAGGTGACGTTGGTGAGTTCGGGCAGCTGGGCCATGAAGATAAGGATGGCCAGGGCGTTGACGAAGCCGGTCACCACGGAGTGGGAGACGAATCGCATCAGGCTGCCGAGCCTGAGGTAGCCCGCCGCTATCTGGAAGAGGCCGGTGAGCAGGGTGGCCGCCAGCAGATACTGCAGGCCATGTTCCTTGACCAGGGTCACCATCAGGAGCGCCATGGCGCCGGTGGCGGCGGAAATCATGCCGGGACGACCGCCGACGAAGGCGATGACCACGGCGATGCAGAAGGAGGCATAGAGGCCGACCTTGGGGTCGACGCCCGCAATGATGGAGAAGGCGATGGCCTCCGGGATCAGCGCCAGGGCGACGACGATGCCTGACAGCAGATCGCCCCGTATGTTGGAGAACCACTCTTGTCTTGCACGTTCCAGCATGGGGATTTTCTCGCTCGTTGAGGATCCATGGCCACAGGCCCGCAAATCAGGGGGAATGGCGGGGATCACAGGATTGGACTGGCTGTTGATGGTCGGGTAAACCGGCCGGTCGGCATAACCGGAGTCAGGCGGCAGAGGCCGCACAGGGCAGGGTCAGGGCGGCGTGACGGCCACCCCAGAGCACATAACAGGCATAAGGGGCGCATGTTAACAGTCGGTGCCAGGCCGTGGAAGCCCGGATTGTTTTATCTAGCACAAGAGCAGCCAACATAGACCAAGCAAGGGGGCTCTGTCGCTTTCATCGGAGTGCCCGATGTGGTTATGGCGATAGCGAGGGGGGCAACACCATGGGACCGGCCACCGTACGGGCGGCCTCGTCACCGCGCAGTACCCGTACTATCTCGAGAGCGAACTCGATAGCGGTACCCGGGCCCTGGCTGGTGATCAGGCGATGGGCTTCATCGGTCACTACCCTTGCCGTGCTCAATTGTGTCGCGGGCAGACGGGCCTGAAAGCCCGGGTGGCAGGTGATGCTCGCATCCCCCAGCAAGCCGTGATGGTGCAGTACCACGGCGGGTGCGGCGCAGATGGCGGCGCGCCAGCGGCCGAGGTCTGCCTGCTCCCGTAGCAGGTCGATGGCGAGGGGGGTGTCGCGGATCACTTCGCTGCCGGGCAGACCGCCCGGCACGACCATGGCATCGAAGTCACGGGTGGTCAGCTCGTCGAGATGGCAATCCGCCACCAGTTGCACCCCGCGAGAGGCTCGGATCTGGCGCGCTCCAGTGGGGCAGCAGGAGGCCAGCACCACATCGATGCCACCCCGAACCAGGGTATCGACGATGGCAACCGTCTCTATCTCTTCCGACCCGGGGGCCACCAGTACCAGTACGTTCATCTTGCACTCCTTGCTTGCCAGCTGCTCTGCTCAGCGCTTCTCTTTGACGGCCTGATAGAGGCCCTGATTGACCGGCACCGCGATACCGTGAAGGGCGGCCTTGCCCAGCAGGAAGCCGGTGATGGCCTCTATCTCGGTCTCGCGGCCCTGTTCCATGTCCTGATACATGGAAGAGTAATTGTCGGCGGTGAGCTCCACCACCATCATGACGCGGCGCAGCAGCTCTTCGCCGCCGGTGGGTTGACCTTCGGCCCGCATGACGTCAGCCACTTCCACGCAGATTTGCTGCAGGGCATCGGCAAAACGCGGACCGGCCAATTCGCCGTTCTTGAGCTTGTAGAGCGCGGTGAGGGGATTGATGGCACAGTTGACGGCGAGTTTCTGCCACTGGCGTGTCAGGATCTGCTCATCCCAACCGGCCTGACCCAGGGCGCTGGCCAGCTCGTCGGCGAGGTGGGCATGGGCACGGGCCGCTTCGTTGATTGGGCCCAACCAGGTCTCCCCCTTGCCGGTGTGGCGGAACACGAAGTGGCCGCTCTGCATGGCGCCATGGCTGGTGACGCCGGCGATCACCGGATTGTCGGGGAAGAGTGCAACCACCTGATCGGCGATCCCCATGCCGTTGTGCAGCAGCACGATGGGCACTCCTGCCGCCAGTTGCCCGACCAGAGGAGTGAGGGCCGATATCACCTGCCCCGCTTTGGTCATCACCAGCAGGCGTTTGATGCAGCCCGGCTTGTCGATGAAGGCGCGTTCGATGGCCAGGAGCTGGGTATGCCCCTCAAGGGAGGTAAAGTCGACGCCGGGGTGCAAGGTGGCACGATGGCGCTCGCGCAGCAGGAGGCGGGTTGCTTGGCCGCTTTGGGTCAACAGGGAGGCGAAGACGCCGCCCAGGGCGCCGCAGCCCAGCAAGGTCCACTCGGGAGAGACAGGGTGACGGCGTGTTTTCAGGTTGTTGTCGCGTAATCCGCTTGGCATGAAGAGGCTCGATCATGGGAAGGGCTGCCATCCTGTCAACCGCCAACCCGGGATAAGGGAAGATGTCGCTTGGTGAATACCTGGAACCGGTGCATGAGCTGGTTGCCGGGTCGTGCTCAAGGTTCATGCGCAGCCAGGGAGCCTCATGTATGCATGACCATACGGGGGCCTGGGCTGCACTTCACCGAGTGTCGGACCTCTCGCGACTGCTCCTGAACGGGTTCTAACGGGTCTCACCATTCCTGTGCGCAGGGGATTCTAGCAGAGCAATCCCATCGAAATCAGCAAATTTGCCCGTTTTCTGGTAGATTTGCCCACCTGTCAGCACAACCTGAAGTACAGCATGAGGAGCCCGGCTATGCCGTCATTCGATATTGTCTCTGAAGTCAAAATGAACGAGGTGTTGAACGCCGTTGATAACGCCAACCGTGAACTGGCGACCCGTTTCGATTTTCGTGGTGTGGAAGCCAGCTTCGAATTGAACAAGGAAGAAGTGAAGCTGGAAGCCGATGCCGATTTCCAGCTCAAGCAGATGGTCGAGATCCTGCGCGGCGCCCTGCTCAAGCGCCAGATCGAGAACAGTTCCATGGATGTGGGTGACAGCGTCCACTCCGGCAAGCGTTTCCACCTGACCGTGAAGTTCAAGCAGGGGATCGACAAGGAAGTGGCCAAGAAGCTGGTGAAGCTCATCAAGGATTCCAAGATCAAGGTGCAGGCTGCCATCCAGGGCGACGAGGTGCGGGTCACCGGCAAGAAGCGCGACGATCTGCAAGAGACCATGGCCTTGGTGCGTGGCGCCGAACTGGGCCAGCCGATGCAGTTCCAGAACTTCCGCGACTGATGGCGAACGGGGAGGGCGCGGCTCTCCCCCCACTGCCAGCATGAGGGCATAAAAAAACCGGAGCAGCTGCTCCGGTTTTTTGTATCCGTGTGACGAGTTCGATTAGAACTTGTAGGTCACGGAGAAGTAGTGGCTGAAGCCAGAGCTCTTCCACGGGGTACCGTCGTAGGCGGTGGAACCGTCTTTGGTGCCGTAGGCATCCATGAAGTACTTCAGGCCGTAACCGACGGCGTAGCGGTCGGAGTGCCAGTAGATACCGTGGAAGGTAGCCAGGTTGTCGCTGGTACGGTCAGCACGGTTGTGGGTGTCCAAGTCGAAGGCGTAGTCCAGGTAACCCTGATAGGAGACGAAGCTGCCGTTGCTGAAGGTGTAGAAAGGCTTGAACCAGTTCATGGCGAACCAGTAACCGTTCCACTCACCCTCTTCTTCGGTGAAGAACTGGTTTTCGGTGGCGTGACGAGCATACAGGTTCATGCCCACTTTGCCGAACCAAGGCACTTGTACATCAGCACCCAGACCGATCATGTTTTCCATCTGGTTGTCGCCGATGTTGTTCAGAGAGGCGATGTAAACCTCTTGCACCGGACCGAAGGAGAGATCTTTACCAGTCAGCGCATCCAGAGACATACGCGGCGCAAACTTCATGAACAGGTTCTGACCCTTGTGCTTGTCGCTGTGACGGGAGTCGAAGATATCGAAGACGTCGACGTAACCGTACAGGTCAAACAGGCCGGAGCGACCACCGAATTCCATTTCGAAGTAGGTGTCGTTGTAATCTTCAGCACCTGCAGTGAAAGGACGTTGGTCGATGGTGTGCATCACGTTGAACTGCATCCACTTGTAGTCGTTCTTGTGGATGTCGCCGCTGTAGTCGGCAGCGAAGGCCGGAGTGGCGGAGGCAGCCAGCAGACCGGCAGCGATCAGAGTCTTGGTAAATTTGGCCATTTTATTGGTCTCTTGTGCGTTAGTTGAGGTTTTCCGTAGCCTGCCCACAAGGAGCGGGAGGGATTCTAGCCAAATAAATTCAACGGATAAACAAGCACCAGGGAACTTTGTCAGGATTTGTGAATCTAATCACCCCCTAAAATGCGCAAACGCTTGCTATTTGTGCGTTTGTGGTGACAAGGTGCTGCCTCGTTTGGCAACCATGATGATCAGGATCATCACCGGAATGCCGAGCAGACTGGTGCCGATGAAGAAGTGGCTGTAGCCGATCTGCTCCACCACGCGACCGGAAAACCCCGCCAGCAACTTGGGCAGCAACAGCATGATGGAGCTGAACAGGGCGTACTGGGTGGCGGAGAAGGCGACGTTGGTAAGACTTGAGAGATAGGTCACAAACGCAGCCGTCGCTATGCCGGCGCTGAGGTTGTCCAGCGAGATGATCAGGGTCAGCAGCTCCAGGTTGTGGCCCACTTCGTTGAGGAGAGCGAACAGCAGGTTGGTGCTGGCGGTCAGCACGGCGCCGAGGAACAGGATGCGCAGGGTACCAAAGCGCATCACCAGCACGCCTCCGAGTGCGGCCCCCACCAGCGTCATGATGACGCCATAGACCTTGGTGATGGTGGCCACTTCCGTCTTGCTGAACTGCAGATCCACATAGAAGCTGTTGGACATCACCCCCATCACCACGTCCGAGATGCGATAGCAGGCGATAAGCCCCAGGATCAGCAGGGCCGAGGAGCCGTAGCGGCGGAAGAAGTCGGCGAAGGGACACCAGATGGCCTCGTAGGTCCAGGCCCCCAGCCCGGCCAGCGTGGGGGACCAACCCCGTGCCAGCAGGGTGGCCTTGTGCGCCATCTGCTGCTCGTCCTGACTCTTGAGATCGATCTGCGGCTCGTGACTCATCAGGGTGGTGAGGATGCCAAGAGACATCAGCCCTCCCATCAGCAGATAGGTGAGCTGCCAGCCGCGATAGTCATAGCCGCTGTTGCTGCCGAGCCAGGCCGCCAGCGCCAGTGCCCCCGCTCCCGCCATGATCATGGCGAGTCGATACCCCGTCATATAGGAAGCGGCCATGGCCGCCTGCAGCCGCTCGGGAGCAGATTCGATGCGATAGGCGTCGATGACGATGTCCTGGGTGGCAGAGGAGAAGGCCACCAGCAGGGCGAAGAGGGCCAGCTGGGCGAGCTGGGTCTTGGGATCGCAATAGGCCATCCCCACCAGGGAGAGGGCGATCAGCACCTGGGAGAACAGCATCCAGCTGCGTCGCCGCCCAAGCAGCCGTGACAGCAGGGGCAGGGGCAGCCGATCCACTAGAGGCGACCACAGCCACTTGAAACCGTAGGCCAGCGCTACCCAGCTCATGTAGCCGATGTCGGTCAGGCTGACATCCGCCTCGCGCAGCCAGAACGAGAGGGTGCCAAAGACCAGCAGCAAAGGCAGGCCGGAGGAGAATCCCATGGCAAACAGGATGAGCACCCGCGCTTCCAGATAGACGGCGAGGGCATCTCGCCAGCGGGTGGCGCGGCCCGGTGTGTGGCTGGGCGGGCGGAGATTGTTCAACTGCCTGACTCCTCTGGGAAAAGGGGGTCATTTTGTCAGGTTCGGCAGGCGTAGCCAAGGCAAGCCGAGGGATGGGCGGCAGGTTTCAGGGGCGCGAGCCGATGCAGTGGTGCGGGCAGGGGCCCTCGTCGGCGAGAAAATTGGCGCAGGCCATGAGTTGCAGACGCAGCGCATCATCACAGAGGAGGTGCTGCTCATCCCACAGGTGCAGGCTGTGAAGCAGATGCCAGAACACTCCTTCCTGTGCGTTGGCGGGGGTTTTGTCCATGGGGATCACACAGAGCGCCTGCCAATGGGAGAGGAGTTGCCAGCTCAAGTCCTCCAGCTGCTGATAGGGAATCTTGCGTGCCAGAAAATGGCGGACCGCCTGGGCCAGCGGGCCGGCGTGTTGGGTTATGTAATCATGACAGGTCACCGGCTCCTCCTTCTGGTTCTGCTCCCCGATGCGTGGCACACATCGGGGAGCAGAGTATAGAAAAAGAGACCGGTGACCCGTTCAGGGACGCGGTGGAATGTGATCCGGGCCGCGTTATTTGTCCGCGAGCAGCACCATTTTCTTCAGGATGATGGGGCTGGTGGGGACGTCGTTGGCACGCAGGATGGAGCTGTAGCCGGTCTGGACCTGGGCCAGTTTGTCCAGCACCTCCATCCCCTTCACGACCTGGCCGAACACGGTGTAACCGGCGCCGGCATTGGCGTTGAGGTTGTCGTTGTCCACCAGATTGAAATAGAACTGGCGAGTGGCGCTGTCGACCGCCTGGGTGCGGGCCATGGCGATGGTGCCGCGCTTGTTGGGCAGGCCGCCTCTGGACTCGTTGACCACGGGATCGAAGGTCGGCAGGGGCTGGAACTGCTGGTTGTAGCCCCCACCCTGCACCACGAAGTTCTGGATCACCCGGTGGAACAGGCTACCGTCATAGCTGCCGTCTGCCACGTAGCGCAGGAAGTTCTTCACGGTCTGGGGCGCCTGTTTGGGGGCCAGCTCCACGACGATGGTGCCATGGTTGGTCTCCATCTGGACTTTTTGACCGGCAAAAGCCAGGGGGGCGATCAGGGTGACCAGTAACCAGAGTTTCTTCATTTATATGTCCTCGCTCAGCTCGGCTGGCCCTTGAGATAACCGCGCAGCGCCTCGTCGGCCATGATCTGCTGCAGCACGCTGCCCAGCTGCTGGTTCAGAGTGGATTCCAGATCGGCCATGCTCGGCTCGCCCGGGCCCTCCTTGCTGGAGGACATGTTGAACTGCTTGGTCAGCTTGCTGCCCTGGAAGTCGGCAATCACCTGCAGGCTGACGCGGGACTTGGTGACATAGGTGAAGGTCTTCTCTTCCACGGTGACGGCGGCAGTGGAGATGGCCAGCGTCAGGTTGGTGGTGCCGCTGTTGCCCACTTCCAGGCCCTGGCTGCGCAGCCCTTCCGCCAGTTTTTCAGCCAGCAGGCTGTTGAGAGGCTGACTGCTGTTTACCAGCACAGGGGCCTTCTCTTTTTTCTTGATGGAGAAGACATAGGCGGCTTCACGCTTGTCCACCCCTTCCATGGTGATGCGGTTGCCGGAGTAGTACTGCTGGTTGGAGGGGATGACTTGCGGGTTGAGCAGGGCGCTCTCGGGCCAGTGAGTAGCACAACCGCCCAATACCAGAGCGGCCAGCAGCAAGAGTGACTTTTTCATCATGGGTTTCCTTTAGCTTTATCTTTAGCGTTTGATGGCTTTCAAAATAACGAATTTGCTGTTCGACGCAACGACTTGTGCGTTGCCAAACAGGCGCTTGAGTTTGTTGTGATAGTCCAGATGACGGTTGCCTACTATCCAGAGTTCGCCCCCCTGAGGCAACACCCGGTGGGCATCGCTGAACATCTGCCAGGCGATGTGATCGGTGATCGCCTGCAACTGATGGAAGGGGGGATTGCAGAGGATCCTGTCCGCTGCCCCGACGGGAACGTCATCGAGACAGTTGTTGACCATGAAGTGGGCACGGGGCAGGGCATCGGGCCGGTTGTGCTCGACGTTGAGCCGTGCGGACGCCACCGCCATCCGGGATTCGTCGATGAAGGTCACCTCCACCTCGCTGTCCCGCGCGAGCAGGGAGAGCCCGAGCACGCCATTGCCACATCCCAGATCGATCACCCTGCGGGCACTGTGGATGGGCAGGTTGTCCAGCATGAAGCGGGCGCCGATATCCAGGCTGGTGCGCGAGAACACGTTGGCATGGTTGTGGATGAGCATGTCGGTGCCTTCCAGCGGCCAGACGGTCGGGAAGGGACTGGTCAGGGACGGGCGCTCGGCGGCCGGGGTGCAATGAATGAGGCGTGCCTTCTTCCAGGCGAGCGAGGTGCGGGTCTCCCCCAGATACTTTTCGAACAGCTTGAGGGTGGAGGTGTGGATGTCCTTGGCCTTGCCGGCAGCAATGATGCGGGTCGCAGGGGTCACGACCCCGCGCAGGGCAAGCAGTTGCTGCTCCAGCAGCGCCTGATACTTGGAGACCTTGATCACCACCAGGGCGGGGGCATCGGGCAGGGGGGCCAGGGCATCCTGCAGGGTTATGGCGTGGGGATCCAGCCCGTTTTCCGCCAGATTGGCCAGGGTGGCCCGCTCGCTGATGTGGGAGTCGGTCACGCAGACGGGGGCGTGGGCATGCAGATAGCCGGCCAGGGCGCCGAAGCCGTCGTTCATGATGATGACGGGGCCGTCAGGTACCTGCTGCGATTCGGCAAGGTGGCTTATCAGATACTCGTCCGCCGCATCCCAGGCCTGCAGGGGGTCCTGGCTCTGCCGTGGGTAACGATACAGGGTCAGGCGGCAGTGGGCCGTGTCGAGCAGGGTTTGCATAGGCAAGAGTCCAACGTGTGATTGATGAATGGCGACCGTCTGCCCCGTGTTGCCCGGCAGCGGTGAAAGTGGCGCTATTCTAGCGGCGGCGGAGAAATTCACCAGTCCGGTGCGGCGAGAGCGAGCGGATCCTTCGTACCTGATGCATCGGGCGCACAACCCTGGCTACAATGGCCGGATATTCAACGAGGAGTCCTTACCGTGAGCATGCAACAACAGATAGAGGCCAAGCTGGCCGCCGCGCTCTCCCCGAGCCACCTGGAAGTGATCAATGAGAGCTACATGCACAGGGTGGCACCGGGCTCCGAAAGCCACTTCAAGGTAGTCGTGGTGAGTCAGGCGTTTGAGGGACAGCGTTTGCTGGGTCGCCATCGTCAGGTGAACGGGGTGCTGGCCGACGAGCTGGCGGGAGCCATTCATGCATTGGCGCTGCATACCTATACCGAATCCGAGTGGCAGGCCAGGGAGCAGGCGCCAAAGACGCCGGGTTGCGTCAGCAAATCCCCCTTTGCGTGAGCCGTTGGACCTTCTGATGGCGCCTTCCTCGGGCCATTAACAGCGCTATCACGAATGGTGTGCCGCCAGGGATGAGGGGTGTAGCATTATTTTTTCTAATCCTTTTCCTTGCGCCTGGAAAATACCTCTATATGGTTAGTTTTGCGAAAAGTCCTTTAAAACCACGGTTTGCAAGGACGTGCGCGAAATATTCAGTGAAGGTTAATTTTGTGATAGGGCGGGGATTTTCCCCATTTGGCGTGGCGGCTAACTCGCCTAAGGTGGTAAACTCAGGCGCTTTTGAATGATCCTGTATGTTGCTGATTTGTTTATTTCTTCGACAGCTTTCCGCGATGTTGACGGGCTCATTCAACAACTCGTCGTGATGTATTTCTCGGCGCTAACCAACCTGTCTTCCCTTAACGGTAGTGCAAGTGAGTATGATTACAATTAAAAGAGGACTGGACATCCCCGTGCTGGGTGCTCCGGAGCAAGTAATCTACGATGGCCCGGCCATCACCCGTGTTGCTACACTCGGCGAAGAGTTCGTGGGGATGCGTCCTACTATGTTTGTCAAAGTAGGTGATCGCGTCATTAAAGGTCAGGAGCTCTTCGAAGATAAGAAGAATCCCGGCGTTAAATTCACGGCCCCTGCCACCGGTGTGGTTTCTGAGATCAACCGTGGTGCCAAGCGTGTTCTCCAGTCCGTCGTCATCGACATCGATGGGTCCGACGAGCAGGTGACCTTTGAGCATTTTGCCTCCGCCGAGCTGGCACAGCTCGAGCGCAGCAAGGTGCAGGAGATCCTGGTCGCATCAGGCCAATGGACCGCGCTGCGTACCCGCCCGTTCAGCAAGGTGCCGGCCGTGGGTTCCACCCCGCGCGCCATCTTCGTCACCGCCATGGACACCAACCCGCTGGCCGCCAGTGCGGAGCTGATCATCAAGGAACAGGCCCAGGCCTTCCTCGACGGTCTGGCCGTGCTGACCCGCCTGACCGATGGTACCGTCCACGTCTGCAAGGGCGAAGCCAGCCTGCCGCACTCCTCCTTGGCCCAGGTCAAGGAAGCCGTGTTCGTCGGTCCGCATCCCGCCGGTCTGCCGGGCACCCACATCCACTTCCTGGATCCGGTCGGTGCCAACAAGGTGCAGTGGCACATCAATTATCAGGACGTGATCGCTTACGGCAAGCTGTTCACCACCGGCCAGATCTTCACCGACAAGGTGATCTCCCTGGCTGGCCCGAACGTCATCAAGCCGCGTCTGCTGCGTACCCGTCTGGGTGCCAGCCTCAGCCAGCTGACCAACAACGAGCTGCGTGCGGACGAAAACCGCATCATCTCCGGTTCCCTGCTGAGCGGTGCCAAGGCCGAAGGGGTCCATGACTACCTGGGTCGCTTCCACAACCAGGTGAGCGTGCTGGGCGAAGGCCGTGAGAAAGAGTTCATGGGCTGGGTCAAACCCAGTGCCAACAAGTTCTCCATCACCCGTACCACCCTCTCTCACCTGATGAAGGGCAAACTCATCAACTTCACTACCACCACCAACGGTAGTGATCGCTCCATGGTGCCTATCGGCAACTATGAGCGTGTGATGCCGCTCGACATCCTGCCGACCCTGCTGCTGCGGGATCTGATCTCCGGTGACACCGACAGTGCGCAGGCGCTCGGATGCCTGGAGCTGGATGAGGAAGATTTGGCGCTCTGTACCTTCGTCTGCCCCGGCAAGACAGAGTACGGCCCCGTCTTGCGTGAGTGCCTGACCAAGATCGAACTGGAAGGTTAAGCGATGAGTTTCAAGCAACTTCTTGAAAATATGGAACATCACTTCGAGCCGGGTGGCAAGTACGCAAAGTACTATGCCCTGTTCGAAGCGGCGTACACCCTGTTTTATACCCCGGGTTCCGTGACCCGCAATGCCGCCCACGTCCGTGATGCGATCGATCTGAAGCGCATGATGATCATGGTGTGGCTGGCTGTGTTCCCGGCCATGTTCTGGGGCATGTACAACGTCGGCAACCAGTCCATCGCCGCCATCGCCCACATGGGCAGCGCGGCCGGTGCCGATTCCTGGCAATACGCCCTGGCCACTCTGTTCGGTGCCTCGCTGGATCCGGCCGTCGCCGGCATCGGCAGCAAGATGCTGATTGGTGCTGCTCACTTCTTCCCGATTTACATCACCGTCTTCATCGTCGGTGGTTTCTGGGAAGTGTTGTTCGCCATGGTGCGCAAGCACGAGATCAACGAAGGCTTCTTCGTGACCTCCATCCTGTTCGCCCTGATCGTGCCGCCCGAGCTGCCCCTGTGGCAAGCTGCCCTGGGTATCACCTTCGGTGTGGTGCTGGCCAAGGAAGTGTTCGGTGGTACCGGCAAAAACTTCCTGAACCCGGCGCTGGCGGGTCGTGCCTTCCTGTTCTTCGCCTACCCGGGTCAAATCTCCGGTGATGCGGTCTGGGTTGCCGTTGACGGCTTCTCCGGCGCAACCGCACTGAGCCAGTGGGCCCAGGGCGGCCAGATGGCGCTGATCAACGGTGCCACCGGTGAAGCCATCAGCTGGATGGACGCCTTCCTTGGCAACCTGCCCGGTTCCATCGGTGAAGTTTCCACCCTGATGATCCTCATCGGCGCAGCCATGATCGTCTACATGCGCATCGCCTCCTGGCGCATCATCGCCGGCGTCATGGTCGGCATGGTCGCGACCTCCCTGCTGTTCAACGTCATCGGTTCCGATACCAACCCCATGTTCAGCATGCCGTGGCACTGGCACCTGGTGTTGGGTGGCTTCGCGTTCGGCATGGCCTTCATGGCGACCGACCCCGTTTCCGCTGCCTTCACCAACAAGGGCAAGTGGTGGTATGGCGCCCTGATCGGCGTGATGGTGGTGCTGATCCGGGTAGTGAACCCTGCATTCCCGGAAGGCATGATGCTGGCCATTCTGTTCGCCAACCTGTTTGCCCCCTTGTTTGACCATTTCGTGGCACAGGCGAACATCAAGCGGAGGATCGCACGTGGCGTTTAATAAAGACTCTACTACCGGCACTCTCGCCGTAGTGACCGGTCTGTGTCTGGTCTGCTCCATCGTGGTCTCCGTGGCCGCCGTGGGTCTGCGTCCGGCCCAGCTGGAAAACAAGGCGCTGGACAAGCAAAGCAACATCCTGTCCGTCGCCGGCGTCGACATCAGCGCCGTGGCCAAGCGTGACCTGGCCCAGCTCTATGGCGACAAGATTGAAGCGCGTCTGGTGGATCTGACCACTGGTGAGTTCGTTGACGGCGATGCCGACAACTTCGACACCAAGGTTGCCGCCAAGGACCCGGCCAAGAGCATCCGTCTGGCCCCGGCCGACGACAAGGCCGGCCTGCGTCAAATCTCCAAACTGATCCCGGTGTTCTTCGCCAAAGATGCCGAAGGCAAGGTCGACAACATCATCCTGCCGATCTACGGCCAGGGTCTGTGGTCCACCATGTACGCCTTCGTAGCAGTCGCGGCCGATGGCCAGACCATCAAGGGCATCACCTACTATGACCACGGTGAAACCCCGGGTCTGGGTGGCGAGATCGAGAATCCGGCCTGGCGCGAGCTGTTCGTCGGCAAGAAGCTGTTCGACCAGAACGGCCAGCCTGCGCTGCGGGTGATCAAGGGCCATGCTCCGGCTGGTTCCGAGCATGAAGTCGACGGCCTGTCTGGTGCAACCCTGACCGGTAATGGTGTACAGCACACCTTCGACTTCTGGATGGGCCCCAAGGGCTTCGGTCCCTTCCTGGCCAAAGTACGTGCAGGAGAAATCAACAATGGCTGACAAGAGCGAAATGAAAAAGTTGCTGTTGACGCCTGTGCTCGGCAACAACCCCATCGCACTGCAGGTGCTGGGTGTCTGTTCCGCGCTGGCCGTTACCAGCCAGATGAAGACGGCGTTCGTGATGACGCTGGCCGTTACTGCGGTCACCGCCTTCTCCAACCTGTTCATCTCCCTGATCCGCAACCAGATCCCGAACAGCGTGCGGATCATCGCCCAGATGGCGGTGATTGCCTCGCTGGTTATCGTGGTTGACCAGGTGCTCAAGGCGTATGCCTATGACATCTCCAAGCAACTGTCGGTGTTCGTCGGCCTCATCATCACCAACTGTATCGTGATGGGTCGTGCCGAAGCCTACGCCATGAAGAGTGCCCCGCTGCCCTCCTTCCTGGACGGTATCGGCAACGGTCTGGGTTATGGCGCCGTGCTGCTGACCGTGGCCACCGTGCGCGAGATCCTGGGTTCCGGCACCTGGTTCGGCATCGAGCTGCTGCCGCTGGTGAACAATGGTGGCTGGTATGTGCCCAACGGCCTGCTGCTGCTGCCGCCGAGTGCTTTCTTCATCATTGGTCTGATCATCTGGGGCGTGCGCACCAAGGATCCCAAGCAGGTGGAGGCGAAGGATTAAGGTATGGAACACTATATCAGTCTGTTGATTCGCTCGATCTTCATCGAGAACCTGGCGCTCTCCTTCTTCCTGGGGATGTGTACCTTCCTGGCGGTGTCCAAGAAGGTCAAGACCGCCATGGGTCTGGGGATTGCCGTTATCGTGGTTCAGACCGTTGCCGTCCCGGCCAACAACCTGATCTACAACTACGTGCTCAAAGACGGTGCCCTGGTATCCGGTCTGGATCTGAGCTTCCTGAGCTTCATCACCTTCATCGGGGTGATCGCGGCCCTGGTGCAGATCCTGGAGATGGCGCTGGACAAGTACTTCCCGGCCCTCTACAACGCCCTCGGTATCTTCCTGCCGCTCATCACCGTGAACTGCGCCATCTTCGGCGGCGTCTCCTTCATGGTGCAGCGTGACTACAACTTCGTTGAGTCCGTGGTCTATGGCGTGGGTTCGGGTGCAGGCTGGATGCTGGCTATCGTCGCGATGGCAGGGATCCGCGAGAAGATGAAATATTCCGATGTTCCGGAAGGCCTGCGCGGCCTCGGCATCACCTTCATCACCGCGGGTCTGATGGCGCTGGGCTTCATGTCCTTCTCTGGTATTTCCCTGTAATCGGAAAGGAAATATAGATGGAAATTATTCTGGGTGTGGTCATGTTCACCGTGATCCTGCTGGCCTTGGTGGCAGTCATTCTGTTCGCCAAGTCCAAGCTGGTGACCGCCGGTGACGTGACAATCAGCATCAACGGCGACCCGGCCAAGGCTGTGACCAGCCCGGCGGGTGGCAAGCTGCTTGGCGTGCTCGCCGGCAGTGGTATCTTCGTCTCCTCCGCCTGTGGCGGCGGCGGCTCCTGTGGTCAGTGCAAGGTGCGTGTGAAATCCGGCGGCGGCGACATCCTGCCGACCGAGCTGGATCACATCAGCAAGGGCGAAGCCCGTCATGGGGAGCGTCTGGCCTGCCAGGTCACCGTGCGTTCCGACATGGACATCGAGCTGCCGGAAGAGATCTTCGGCGTGAAGAAGTGGGACTGTACCGTCATCTCCAATGACAACAAGGCCACCTTCATCAAGGAGCTCAAGCTGCAGATCCCCGATGGCGAGAGCGTGCCGTTCCGTGCCGGTGGTTATATCCAGATCGAAGCGCCTGCCCACCACGTGCAGTACAAGAACTTCGATATTCCCGAGGAGTATCGTGGCGACTGGGATCGCTTCAAGATCTTCGAGCTGGAGTCCAAGGTCAACGAGCCGATCATCCGTGCCTACTCCATGGCGAACTATCCGGAAGAGTTCGGCATCATCATGCTGAACGTGCGGATCGCGACTCCGCCGCCCAGCAACTGGACTGCCCCTCCCGGCCAGATGTCTTCCTACATCTTCAGCCTGAAGGCTGGTGACAAGGTGACCATCTCCGGTCCGTTCGGCGAGTTCTTTGCCAAGGACACCGACGCCGAAATGGTGTTCGTCGGTGGTGGTGCGGGTATGGCGCCGATGCGCTCCCACATCTTCGACCAGCTGCGCCGTCTGAAGACCAAGCGCAAGATGAGCTTCTGGTACGGTGCCCGTTCCAAGCGCGAGATGTTCTATGTCGAAGACTTCGACATGCTGCAGGCCGAGAACGACAACTTCCAGTGGCACGTCGCCCTGTCCGATCCGCAACCGGAAGACAACTGGGATGGCTACACCGGCTTCATCCACAACGTGTTGTTCGAGAACTACCTCAAGAACCACGAGGCGCCTGAGGATTGCGAGTTCTACATGTGCGGGCCTCCCGTGATGAACGCCGCCGTCATCAACATGCTGAAGAACCTCGGTGTTGAAGACGAGAACATCCTGCTGGATGACTTCGGTGGTTAATCCATGCACAGCGTTGTAAAGACCTGGCTAGCCTTCGGGCTAGCCTTTTTCTTGACTGGGTGCGGTCAGGAAACGGTCCAATCGAAGCCGGAGATCCACATCACCGGCAGCACCATGGGTACCTACTACTCCATCAAGGTGGCAGATAGCGCCGTTCAGGATGCCGCCAGGCTGCAAGCCGAGGTCGACGTCTTGCTGGAGCGGGTCAACGATCAGATGTCGACCTATCGCCCGGATTCCGAGCTGTCACGCTTCAACCAGCACAAGAGCAATACTCCTGTGGTGGTTTCCCGCGATACCGCGCGGGTGGTGACCGAGGCCATTCACATTGGCCGCGAGAGCCGTGGGGCGCTGGATGTCACCGTCGGTCCGCTGGTCAATCTGTGGGGCTTTGGGCCGGATGCCAGACCGACCAAGGTGCCGTCCGACGAGCTGATCGCCCAGACCCGGCAGAAGACGGGCCTTGGCAATCTGCATGTGATAACCTCTGCCGATGCCGATACTCTGCAAAAGGACATCCCGGACCTCTACGTGGATCTCTCCGCCATTGCCAAGGGGTTTGGCGTGGACAAGGTGGCCGAGTACCTGGAGTCCCAGGGGGCGCGCAACTATCTGGTGGAGATCGGCGGCGAGCTGCGCATCAACGGCGTCAACGGCAAGGGGCATCCCTGGCGTGTCGCCATCGAGAAGCCGACCGTCAATGCCGGTTCCGTACAGGAGGTGATCCTGCCCGGTGACAACGGGGTGGCCACCTCGGGCGAGTACCGCAACTATTACGAGCTGGACGGCAAGCGCTTCTCCCACACCATGGATCCGCTGACGGGCAAGCCCATCCAGCACCGCCTGGTGTCGGTGACCGTCATCCACCCCTCCTGCATGACTGCAGACGGGTTGGCGACCGTGTTCATGGTCATGGGGCCGGAGAAGAGCCTGGCCTATGCCAAGGAACGGGGGCTGGCCATCTTCACCATCACCAAGACGGATGACGGGTTCGAAGAGGCCTATTCGGATGCCTTCAAACCATATCTGGTCAAGAAGTAAGGGGTAACTACATGCAGATCTTTCTGATCACCTTCGGGGTGTTTCTGATGGTCGTGGTGGCCATGGCCATCGGCTACATTTTCCAGCGCAAGTCCATCTCCGGCTCCTGTGGCGGCCTGGGTTCCATCGGGATCGAGAAGGAGTGCGACTGCCCCGAGCCTTGTGACAACCGCAAGAAGAAGATGGCCAAAGAAGAGGCCCGTCGCAAGATGCTGGTGGACAACCGCATCATCTAACGGTGGATATCGCTCTGAAGGCAGCCTTGCAACGAAACGAGCCGACCCCTGGGTCGGCTCGTTTTTATATGTGGCATGGGGTCAGTAGTCATATTGGCTGCATGCCTTTGCCTTGAACTCTTTCTTTCGCTTTGCCAGCTCTTCCCTGGTGCCCAGTTCATCTCCCTGCCTGATGGCGGTTTCCAGTATCTCGATGCGCTTGTACAGCCAGCTGCATTCGGCTGTCGGGTGATCCTTGGCCATGGTCGCTAGCGGCAACAGCAGCAGGCAGAGCCCCGCCCGGATGATGCTCATGCTTCTCCTCCTTGAGTCTCGTGTGGATGTGGCCTTGAGAGTCTATGCCGCCGCGCCCGCGCGCAGACTGGCAGAAATGACAGGCTTGGGGTAGCATGGAACGTCCAACTGGTTATCCATACAGTATTTTTGGCGTTCGACATGTCTCCTCGCCGGATGCCCAGGGTCTATCCCTATGATCTGTTCGGGAGGCTGTCGACACAGCAACAGACACGGCCATGCGCAAGATCATTCACATCGACATGGACTGCTTCTTCGCCGCGGTGGAGATGCGGGACAACCCGGCCCTCAGGGAGGTGCCGCTCGCCATTGGTGGCGCCGCCGACCGACGCGGGGTCATCTCCACCTGCAACTACGTGGCGCGCCGCTTTGGGGTGCGCTCCGCCATGCCGAGCGCCCTGGCCAGAAAGCTTTGTCCGCCATTGGTGCTGATCCCCGGGCGGATGGCCGTCTACAAAGAAACTTCGCGCCAGTTGCGCGCCATCTTCCTGCGCTACACCGAGCAGGTGGAGCCGCTCTCCCTCGATGAAGCCTATCTCGACGTGACCCAGAGTCCCCGCTGCGGTGGCAGCGCCACCATGATGGCGGCGGAGATCCGCGCCGCCATCAGCGCCGAGCTTGGGTTGACTGCCTCGGCCGGTGTGGCGCCGAACAAGTTTCTGGCCAAGCTCGCCTCGGAGCAGCGCAAGCCTGACGGCCTGTTCGTCATCCGCCCCCAGGAGGTGGACGAGTTCGTGCGTCAGCTCCCTCTTGGCAAGTTGCCCGGCATCGGCCGCAAGACGGCAGAGCGGCTGGAGTCCCTCGGGCTGTATTCGTGCGAAGATGCCCGCCAGCTCGGCAACGAGGAGCTGATCGCCCGTTTCGGCAAGCTCGGGGAGATGCTGGCCGGCCGCATCTGGGGGCATGACGATCAGCCGGTGCAGGCCAGGCGGGTGCGCAAGAGCATCGGTGTGGAGACGACGCTCGCCAGCGACGTGCTGGACGAGGACGCCTGCTGGCAGGTGCTTAGCCGGCTCATTCCCGAGCTGGAGCAGCGTTTTGCCAAGGCCTGCCCTGCGGAGATGCTGATGGGGCAGGGGATCAAGCTGAAGTTTGCCGATTTTCACCAGACCACCGTTTATCGCAAGGGGAGTTATCAGGCGGCCCGCTTCCACGATCTGCTGCACGAGGGACTGCAACGGGCTCAAGGAAAGCCCATTCGCCTGCTCGGTCTGGTCGTTGGTTTGCCCGGAGCGGGTGAAATCAATCAATTAAGCCTGGATTTCTGCTGATTTAGTTAAGTTTTTGTATCCAAAACCGATATAGTGTTCACATCTGTAGACGTTAGGAAATAGTGGCATGGGTTCTCTTTCTGTTCAGGGACGGATCACCCTGATCGCCGGTTGCTGTCTGCTGGCCAGTGCCGTCGCGCTGGTGGCTTCTTCTCTTTTCAACGCGGCCCGCATGCAGGAGCAGGTGCTCACCTCCACCACCCTGGAGGGGCAGCACGCGGCAGAAAACTGGATGCAGGCCATGGGAGCGACCCAGGCAGCCCGGGTGACCAGCTACCTCGATGAGGCTTACTTCAGGGCGACCCTGCTTGCCGAGGGTATCTTGTTCCAGCGCAAGAACGCGGCCGACAACTTCGTTCACTCCGAGGCGCTGCGCAATGCCGTCAACCAGCAGTTGCAGGATGCGGCGGAGTCGTCAGCGAACCTGCTCGGTGTCTATGCGGTATTCGAACCCAACCAGCTCGACGGGGAGGATGACAACTATCAGGGGTCGACGGCGCTCGGGGCCAACGACAAGGGGCGTTTCTCCAGCTATTGGGCCAGGGTCGATGGCAAGGTGACCCTGGAGGTGATGGACGAGGCGATACTGGCCAACGACAAGCCCTCCGGACACGGCGGCCTTGAGAACGACTGGTACAGTTGCAGCATCCGCAGCAAGGCGCTCTGTCTGCTCGAACCCTATGTGGACGAGGTGGGGACCCAGCAGGTGTTGATGACCTCGGTAACCGTGCCGCTGCTGGACCAGGGCTCCCTGCTTGGCATGGTGGGGGTCGACATCTCCCTGGGGACCCTGCAGAGCCTGGTGGAAGAGATGGGCCGGACCCTCTACAAGGGGCAGGGCAAGGTGCTTCTGCTCAGCAGTGAAGGGCGGGTGGCCGGCGTGGAAGGGTTCCCCGTCGCCCTTGGCAATCTGCTGGAGCAGCAAGGGCTGGCGCAGGATCTCAAGGGGTGGCTGACCAAGGGAGATGTGGTGACGCGCTGGAGCCCGGATGGCGCACTGTTGCAGACCTTCGTGCCGGTCAGCATGCGCGGTACGGATCGCAAGTGGGGCACCTATATCGAGCTGCCCCGCGCCGTGGTGCTCGCCTCGGCCCTGCAACTGCAAGGGGAGCTTGAGGATCAGGCCCAGCGCATCGTGGCCACCCAGCTCACGATAGGTGGCGGGATTTCGGCGCTCGCCCTGCTCTGCATCTGGCTGATGGCCCAGCGCATCGTGGCGCCCATCCGTGCCGTGGTGGCACGCCTCAAGGACATCGCCAGCGGGGAGGGGGATCTCACCCAGCGCATCGATCTGCGCAGGGATGACGAGATAGGCGAGCTGGCCAAGTGGTTCAACAACTTCCTGGACAAACTGCAATCCACCATCAGCCAGGTGATCGACACCGTTGCGGGCACTCGGGCCAGTGCGGCCCTGGCGGCGCAAGGGGCAGCCCGTACCAGCGCCGGCATGCAGTCCCAGTATCAGGAGGTGGATCTGGTGGCGACCGCGTTTGAAGAGTTGAGCGCTACCGCCCTGCAGGTCGCCGGCAATGCCAATGCGGCGGTGGCGGCGGCCGATGAGGCCGACACGGCGGCTCAGGAGGGCAAGTCCGTGGTGGCGCAGACCCAGGAGGCCATGTCCAGACTGATGACGGTGATAAGCGACGCCAAACCAGTGGTGGAACACCTCTCCGCCAACAGCGACAACATCAACGACATCCTGGTGGTGATCCAGGGGATTGCCGAGCAGACCAACCTGCTTGCCCTGAACGCGGCCATCGAGGCGGCCCGAGCCGGTGAGCAGGGGCGCGGTTTTGCGGTGGTCGCCGACGAGGTGCGCAACCTGGCGGGCCGAACCCAGAACGCCATCGTCGAGATCCAGAACCTCATCGGCCAGTTGCAGTCGGGGACGGAGGCGGTGGTGAAGGCGATCCTGACCGGTCATCACCAGGCGGATCTGACCCTCACCAAGGTGGAGCAGTCGGTCAGCGTGCTGGAGCAGATCATCCAGGCTGTCGGCACCATCCACCAGATGAACGAGCAGATCGCGAGGGCCGCGCAGGAGCAGAGCGGAGTGGCGGACGAGATCAATCGCAACGTCAGCAACATTCGCGATGTGAGCCATACCATTCGGGCGGAAGCGGCGACCTCCGCTGACAACGGGCGCGAGCTGTCGCAACTGGCGGACAAGCAGCTGCAACTGGTGGGCCAGTTCCGGGTGTAGGGGAGGATAAGAAAAAAGGCGCCATCCAACCGGAGGCGCCAAACACATTCAGATGACAGACTGGGTTAAATCGACCTGATTTAGCCCTTCTTCCCGCAGAGGAAGAAACACAACACCACAATCACTGTCGACTCACTCACAAAAACCACATGTAAACCAACATGGAAGAGAAGGTGTGAGCCATATGACAACGAATTGCGTGGCGAATTATGTTTATTCACTGGTCGACCCGCAACCGACAATTTATAATGCGCCCCATTAGAAAAATTCATCGTCGGCCGATTCCATGTCTCGTCGTTTACCTCCGCTCAATGCACTGAAAGCGTTTGAAGCCGCGGCTCGTCACTTGAGCTTTACCCGCGCAGCAGAAGAGCTGTTCGTGACCCAGGCAGCCATCAGCCACCAGATCAAGGCGCTGGAGGAGTATCTCGGCATCAAGCTGTTTCGCCGCAAGAATCGCTCCCTGCTACTGACCGAGGAGGGGCAGAGCTACTTCCTCGATATCAAGGACATCTTTGCCTCCATCTCCGAGGCGACTGACAAGCTGCTGGCCCGCAGCGCCAAGGGGGCGCTCACCGTCTCCCTGCAGCCGAGCTTCGCCATCCAGTGGCTGGTGCCCCGCCTGGTCAAGTTCAGCGAACGCCACCCGGACATCGATGTGCGGATCAAGGCGGTGGACATGGACGAGGGCTCCCTCACCGACGACGTGGACGTGGCCATCTACTACGGCCGCGGCAACTGGCCGGGGCTGCGCTCGGACAAGCTGCACACCGAGTACCTGATCCCGGTCTGCTCCCCCCTGCTGCTGACCGGCCCCAAGCCCCTGCGCACCCCGGACGATCTGACCCGTCACACCCTGCTGCACGACACCTCCCGGCGCGACTGGAAGGCCTGGTTCCGCCAGCTCGATATCGACGCGCCCAATGTCAATCAGGGGCCCATCTTCAGCCACTCCACCATGGTGATCCAGGCGGCGATCCACGGTCAGGGGGTGGCGCTCGGCCACAGCGTGCTGGCCCAGCCGGAGATCGAGGCGGGGCGTCTCATCTGCCCGTTCGAGCAGGTGCTGGTGAGCAAGAACGCTTTCTATCTGGTGTGTCAGGAGCAGCAGTCCGATCAGGGCAAGATAGTGGCTTTTCGCGACTGGATGCTGGAACTGGTCGAGCAGGAAGAGGCCCGCAGGCGTGCCCGCCTTGCCGATGCCTGAGGAGTTGACCTGGTGACTGACCTGACAAGAGAGGGGGCGAGTGACGCCCCCGTTCGCATTCTGCTGGCCCACGGCGCGGGGGCGGGCATGGAGCACAGCTTCCTGGCCGAGTTGTCGCGACTGCTGGCGGGGCCGGAGATCGAGGTGGTGCGCTTCAACTTCCCCTACATGACCAAACGGGCTCAGGACGGCAAACGCAGGCCGCCGGACAGACAACCCGTGCTGCTGGCTCACTGGCGCGAGATGGTGCGCCAGTTTGCCCATCCCCGGCTGTTTCTGGCGGGCAAGTCCATGGGGGGAAGGATGGCGGCCGAGCTATTTTGCGAGGGGGGCGACAAGATGAATGCTGCAGGATTGATCGTTCTCGGGTATCCTTTCCACCCCCCGGCCAAGCCCGACGCATGGCGGGGCGAGGTGCTCAAGCAGATCACGACGCCCACGCTGCTGCTGCAGGGGGAGCGCGATACCTTCGGTTCCCGCGCCGAGCTGGCCGATTTCCCCTTCTCACCCGCCGTATCGGTCCACTGGCTGACCGACGGGGATCATGGTTTCAAACCGAGAAAGGCGAGCGGCATGAGTGAGCAGGAGAACCTGCGCCTGGGTGCGGAGCGGATCAAGGGTCTTATCGCGGCGGTGGGCCGCTCCTGACCATCTCGAGCGGGTCGAGAGAAGAAGCGTGCAAGGAGAGAAGATGCAGATCCAACGACATTGGCTGGTGCTGGCAGGTTTCTTCGGCCTGACGGCCACCATGCTCGGGGCCTACGGCGCTCATGGGCTGGCGGCGACCGGCATCGCCCCTTCGTTGCTGGCGGCGTTCAACACCGCCGTGCAATACCAGTTTTTCCACGCCCTGGCCCTGCTGGTGCTGGGGTTGTGCGGCGTGCGCGGCAAGGTGATCACCTTCGCGGGCGCCGTCTTTGTGCTGGGGATCCTGGGATTCTCCGGCAGTATTTACGCCATGGTGCTGCTTGGCAGCAAGGGGCTGGGGCTCATCACCCCGGCCGGTGGCCTCTGTTTTATGTTGGGATGGGCGGCTCTGATGTGGGTCGGCTGTCGTCTTGGAGGAAAGAATGAATAATCTGCTGCTTTATTGCCGCCCGGGTTTTGAGAAAGAGGCGGCGGCAGAGATCACCGAGCGTGCCGGCAACATGCAGTGCTACGGCTTTGCCCGGGTCAAGGACGACAGCGGCTATGTGATCTTCGAGTTGTATGACGAGGAGCAGGCCGATCTGCTGGCGCGCAAGCTGCCGTTCCGCGAGCTCATCTTCATTCGCCAGATGCTGGTGGTGACCCACGAGCTGAAAGATCTGGAAATAAGCGATCGGGTCTCTCCCATCCTGGAGGCGGCGAGTGGCTACGCCATTTGCGGGGATCTGCGGGTGGAGACGGCCGACACCAACGAGGCGAAGGAGCTCTCCGCCTTCTGCCGCAAGTTCACCGTGCCGCTTCGCCAGGCGCTGCGCAGCAACGAGATCCTGACCAAGAAGGAGACCCCGAACCGTCCCGTGTTCCACGCCTTCTTCCTGGCCAACGACCACCTGATGCTGGGGTACTCCTACTCCTTCAACAACTCTGCCTTCCACATGGGGATCCCGCGCCTGCGATTCCCGGCCGATGCCCCGAGCCGCTCCAGCCTCAAGCTGGAAGAGGCGTTCTACGTCTTCGTGCCGAAGGAAGAGTGGGACTTGCGCCTGTGCTCCGGCCTGAAGGCCGTGGATCTTGGTGCCTGCCCGGGTGGCTGGACCTATCAGCTGGTGCGTCGCGGCATGATGGTGACGGCGGTGGACAACGGCATGATGGCCCAATCCCTGATGGACACAGGTCAGGTGAAGCACATCCGTGACGATGGTTTCGTGTGGCGGCCGAGCAAGAAGAATACCTACTGGCTGGTGTGCGACATGGTGGACAAACCGGCGCGAGTGACCCACATGGTGGCCGACTGGTTCAGGGAGAACGACTGTCAGGAAGCCATGTTCAACCTCAAGCTGCCGATGAAGAAGCGCTACGCCGAGGCGGTGCACAACATCGAGGTGTTGCGCGGACTGCTGGCCGAGATCGACAGCGGCTTCATCATTCAGGCCAAACAGCTCTATCACGATCGCGAAGAGATCACGGTGCACGTCTACAACAAGTTCTGGGTCTCCAAGTTGTCTCCCAAGTCCTGAAGCAGCATCGGGAACAGGGCATGAAAAAACCGGACGGTGACGTCCGGTTTTTTTGTGTCTGGGCCATCAGAAGCGGTAGTCCAGACGCATCATGGACTCGTCGTCGGTGATCTTCAGCTCAATTTGCAGGGGAATGGTCTTGTCACTGGGGTTGAACTGCATCTTGACGCCATCCCCGCGAAGCTTGACCGAGGTGTTGATGCCGCCAGCGTTGAACTTGATCCTGGGCTTTTGCTTTTCGAAGGAGAGGCTGACGCTCTTCTCTGCCGTGAGGTTCAGTTTCTGATAGGGGGTGATCTGCCGATTACCGTTGCTGTCGGTGGTGATATCCACCCCCAGGGAGAGCGGCTTGGGCTGTTTGAGCAGATCGTTGGTATCCAGGGTGGATTGCCAGGTCTGCTTGGCTGGCGCCTCGTGCTGGGGAGGCGGCGTCAACCAGGCATTGTCGACTGGCCTGTCTAATGCCGTGGCACTGCTGCTGACAATCAGCAAGATGAAAGTAGCACGCATGGTGGATCTCCTTATCCCTCATATCAACATAGTATTCATCTGGCGAGGGAGGTAGGGAGGCGTTGGCATAAAACAAAGGGAGCCGAAGCTCCCTTTTAAAATCATATGGTTGGATTCTATTTATAGACGGTCGATGATGGCCTGGGTGAATTCGCTGGTGGACGCTGTGCCCCCCAGGTCACGGGTCACCCGATCGCCGGACTCGATGGTCGTCCGCACGGCCTCGCGAATGCGCTCCGCCTTGTCCTGCATGCCGAGATACTCCAGCATCTGGATGGAGGCGAGGATCACCGAGGTGGGGTTGGCGATGTTCTTGCCGGCGATGTCCGGCGCAGAGCCGTGTACCGCTTCGAAGATGGCGGCCCCTTCACCGATGTTGGCGCCTGGCGCCATGCCCAGCCCCCCCACCAGACCGGCACAGAGATCCGAGAGAATGTCGCCGAACAGGTTGGTGGTGACCATCACATCGAAGCGCTCCGGGTACATCACCAGGTTCATGCAGGCGGCGTCGACGATCATCTCCTCGTTCTGGATGTCCGGGTAGCGGGCCGCGACCTGACGGGCCACTTCCAGGAACAGGCCGGAGGTGGACTTGAGGATGTTGGCCTTGTGGATGATGGTGACCTTCTTGCGTCCTTCCTGGCGCGCGAGCTCGAAGGCGAAGGTGACGATGCGCTCGGCCCCTTCCCGGGTGATGATGCTCATCGCCTCGGCGCTCTGGTTGTCATCGCTGCGCTTCTGGCCGGCACCGGAGTACATGCCTTCGGTGTTTTCGCGCACCGTGATGATGTCGATGTTGTCGTAACGGCTCTTGGTGCCCTTGAAGGAGAGGACGGGGCGCACGTTGGCGTAGAGATTGAACTTCTTGCGCAGGGAGACGTTGATGGAGGTGAAGCCGCCGCCTACCGGAGTGGTGAGCGGGCCTTTCAGGCTGACCTTGTTCTTCTCGATCAGATCGAGGGTGGCCTGGGGCAGCAGCTCGCCATGTTTTTCCAGGGCTACCAGACCGGCGTCTGCGTATTCGTAGTCGAAGTCACAACCCGCGTGGGTCAGGATCTGGATGGCGGATTCGATGATGCTGGGGCCGATGCCGTCGCCCGGGATGACGGTAATCTTTCTTTTTGACATGAGGCGTATCCACTTCTAGGGAACAGAGGGGGAGGATTCGTCGGCTTTATACCATTTTTGCACCACATCCTCCATGTTTCTTTACATTTTACCCATTTATGTCAACAGGTACGGCCTGTCTTGGGAAATGGTGTGCTGGGGATCACGCCCCGGCATCAGGGACGGGAGGGTAGCGGATCTCCCGCAGGTTGAACCCGAGCGGGATATCGTGCTGCAGCCGGACCAGGCGTTGGGCCAGCAGGGCCTCTTCCCGGTGCTGGCGCAGCTTGAGCAGGGGTCTGGTGGCCTCCTCCCGCTCACAGGCCTCCAGCATGGCAGCCAGGTCCCCGTATTGCTGCAGCAACTGGGTGGCGGTCTTGGGGCCAATGCCGGGCACCCCCTTGATGTTGGAGCCGCTGATACCGGTCAGGGCCCAGAAGTCCACAAGCTGGGTCGGTGTAACGCCGTACTGCTGCTGGACGAAGGCGGCATCCAGCCAGCGTTTGTTGAAGTAATCCCGCACCCGGATCTGCGGGCAGATGAGCTGGCAGAACCCCTTGTCGGTGGAGATGATGGTGGCGCTGGCGCCGTGCTGGGCAATGCCGCTTGCCAGGGTGGCGATGAGATCGTCCGCCTCGTCGGTCTGGGAGAGCAGGGCATCCACACCGCACTCCCAGAAGGCGTCCTGCAGGTCGGCAAGCCCTTCTCTCAGCTCATCCGGCATGGGGGTGCGGCCCTCCTTGTAGGGGGGATAGAGCGTCTTGCGCCAGCTGTGGACCTCACCGTCAAAGACCGCGATGGCGTGGGTCGGCTCGCTGGCCGCCAGGAGCTTCTTGCAGGTGTTGATGAGGTTGGCACGGGTGGCGAGCAGGGCCTGAGCCGGGGTCAGTCCCTGCTGGCTCTGCACCGCGTGCAGTCGGCGGATGAGGTTGAGGGCATCGATGATGAGCAGGTGTGGCATGGGGCACTCCGGGCGTCGGGGATTGCCATTGTAACAATGGTGGCGTCTCCTGCTAACCCCGTAGAAGACCAGTCAATGAAAGAGGGGCCCATGGGCCCCTCCGGTGCGGTGCATTGTGATGTCCCGACTATTTGACTATCTCGTAGCAGGGAACGTACTGGCTGCCCGGCAGCTTCATGCGCTGCTGCTTGACGAAGCTTTCCAGCAATCTGTCCATCAGGTGCATCAGCTCCTTGTCGCCGTGCAGCTTGAAGGGACCCTTCTTCTCGATGGCCCTGATGCCCCCTTCCTTGACGTTGCCTGCGACGATGCCTGAGAAGGCGCGGCGCAGGTTGGCTGCCAGCAGCTGGGGTGGCTGGTTGCGATGCAGATCCAGGCTGGCCATGCTGGCGTGATCCGGCTCGAACGGCAGCTGGAACTCGGGCTCGATCCGCAGGGACCAGTTGAAGGAGTAGGCATCTCCCACCGACTTGCGGTATTCGCGGATCTTCGGCATCGCCTCCTTCATCACGCGGGCCACCTCGGGCGCATCGCCGATGATGATCCGGTAGAGACTGGTGGCGGCTTCCCCCAGGGTCGCCTTGACGAAGTCGTCGATGGCGCGGAAGTAGTCGGCGCTCTCTTTCGGGCCGGTCAGCACGATGGGGATGGGTTGGCGATCGTTGGCCGGGTGCATCATGATGCCGAGCAGGTAGAGCAGCTCCTCGGCAGTGCCGACCCCGCCCGGGAAGATGATGATGCCGTGACCCAGACGCACGAAGGCTTCCAGCCGCTTCTCGATGTCCGGCAGGATCACCAGCTCGTTGACGATGGGGTTCGGCGGTTCGGCGGCGATGATGGAAGGCTCGGTGAGACCGATGTAACGGCCGTTGCGCACCCGCTGCTTGGCGTGGCCGACGGCGGCCCCCTTCATGGGGCCCTCCATGGCACCCGGACCGCAGCCGGTACAGATGTTGAGCTCGCGCAGACCCAGCTCGCTACCCACCGCCCGGGTGTACTGGTATTCCACCTCGTTGATGGAGTGGCCGCCCCAGCAGACCACCAGGTTGGGATCGGCGCCGGGCAGGATCGCCTTGGCGTTGCGCAGGATGGCGAACACCACATTGGAGATATGGGTGGAGCTGGTCAGGTTGACCAGACGATTGGACTCGAGCTGGGTCGACACATAGAGAATGTCCCGCAGCACGGAGAACAGGTGCTCCTGGATGCCGCGGATGATCTCGCCGTCGACGAAGGCGTGCTCGGGGGCGTTGAACAGCTCGAGCTTGACCCCGCGCTCGCGCCGGATCACGTGAATATCGAAGGATTTGAAACGTTCCAGTATCTCTTTGGAACTGTCGGTATGGCTGCCGGAGTTGAGGACCGCCAGCGAGCAGTTGCGAAACAGTTGATAGATATCGCTGGAGGCCGTCTGCTTGAGGCGATCCACCTCGAGCTGGGACAGCAGGTCCATGCTGCCCACGGGATTGATGTGTGTAATCATAATTTCCCCTTTCACTCGCTTGTTATCGTTGTGCTTTCCCTGGGGAGAAAACGGGATGCTTTGGCATCCCTCGGGTTCGATAGTAGAGGCAAGGGGGTGGGCAGGGGAATAGGGGGACTGTGCGTTTGCCGCTTTTTTAGCCGCCCCTCAAAGCGGATTCAGGCGAGATTGACCTGATCCCGGCCGGAGTGCTTGGAACTGTAAAGCGCCTTGTCGGCGCGCTCGAACGCATCCGTGGTATGGTCGCCGGTCCGAAACAGGGTGGCACCGATGGAGATGGTGATCTCGACCCTGGCATCGCGAAAGCGGAACGGGATGCTCTTGATGGTCTGACGCAGGTTCTCCAGCGGCTTCTGGTACTTGTCCGGATTGATGTTCGGCAGCAGGACCACGAACTCCTCACCGCCAAAGCGGGCGATGAAGTCGGTGTCGCGCAAGGCGTTCTGCAGGGCCTTGGCAACCACCTTCAATGCCTTGTCGCCGGCCATGTGGCCGTAATTGTCATTGATGTGCTTGAAGTGGTCGATGTCGATGATGGCCAGGCACAGGGGGGTGCCATAGCGTAACCAGCGTTTGTATTCGAGCTCGAGCCGCTCGTCCAGGGCCGCCCGGTTGTGTACCTGGGTCAGGCTGTCGAGGAAGAGCTTGTGTTTCTGGATGCTGAGCCGCTTCTTGTACTCGGCGGTCTCGTCCTTCATCAACCTGAGCTTGGCTTCCATGTTGGAGAGGTGGGTGAGCAGGTGGCGCTCGCGGTTGGCCATCTCCTCCCGCTCCTGCTGCAGCCGGCGGATGGTGTCCAGATGCCCAGAAATGGCGCCCCTGAGTATCTGTGGCGAGTCATGGGCTGCCATGGAGCGATCGATGGCGGCGAGTTCCCGCTCCAGCGCCTGTCCGCTGAGATGGGCGGCATTTTGCAGCGCCCGCCCTTCATCCAGGGATTCGGTAAAGCTGTAATGGACCGAGGAGAGACTCTCGTTCAGGGTGCTGAGAAACGCCTGGGAGGCTTTGCGCTCTTCCCGGGTACCCTCGATGATGAGTTCGATGATCTGCAGGCAGACTTCGGCCAGCAGGGCAGGGGTGATGCCCCCGAGCAACTGGCGGCGGATGTCTGCGAGGCTCTCGCCCACGGCGCCGGCAAAGTCGAGCTCGGTGATGAGACGCTGCAACTCGTCTGAAATCTGGGCATGTGCCTTGATGTCAAAGGAGTCGGTAGGGGCCGGGCTGGAGAGCTCGGTGGGGATCTCCGCCGAAGGGGGGATCAGCGGCTTGCGCGGCAGCAGCTGGATCTTGATCGCCTGCTGGTAGAACTCCAGCAGCCGGATCACCTTCTTCTGGTGATCGCCGATGCCGTAACTCTCCGGGCTGGCGAGAAACTCCTTGAGGGCGCGGCGGGTATCTTCCGGAAACCCCTTGATGGTTTTGAGCTGTTTGCTGCCGAGATCGATGGCTGCCCGGGTCAGGCTGATGGACTCTTCCATGGTGTGGCTGTGCTGCTGCAACAGCTTCTCGATGGCGATCAGATCGGCATCGATGGAGGTGAGCGGAGGGTTGCCTTCAAGTTTCTGCTTGAGCTTGGCGAGCCGGTTGTCGAGCTCGCGATCGTGGCCGCGACAGGCTTGCATCAACTTGCCGATGAACTGGATACTGCGGGTGCGTTCGGCATCGGAGAAGCTCGCCATGCCGTCAAGCTCCTGCTGTTTCTGCTGGAGGGATTCCCTGAGTCTTGCCAGTTGTCCTGTTACGGCAGCCATATCATTCATTCTTCAGGTCGCCCTGTTGTCATTATCGTTTTTGTTTCGTCCAGCAACAGAAAGCCAATCAAAGACCCCGTTGAGTACCTTTTTGTCAAGGATTGTCCGCAACCTTCATCCGTGAAAGCGCAAGCCAGTTAACCCATTGCTTTTCATGAGAAGAATTTACTTTTACCAGTCCCTTGTCAATTGCCATCAAGCAGCATTGCCACACATCTCCGTTAAAAAATGCGGCCTGCTGGCAATCGATGGCGGCCAGCTCAAGCCAGACGCTCTGCTGGCATTTTTCGCTGAGCTGAATGGCACCCGAGAGGGCCAGGTAGCAGAGATCGAACAGGCCGTGGTGATCGAGGGCCATGGCTGCCTTGGGCAGGAAGGGATGGCTGACGATGCCGAGGCTGATGCGCCTGTCCAGCTGGTGCTCGCAGGGGAAGGCTGCCAGGGTGTCGAGCAGGGTCTGGGCCAGCTGATGCAACTGGGCCACGTGGCGCTGGGGCACCACATAGAGCAGGTGGCCTTCGCGCAGGTCGTAGATGCGGCCATCCTGCGGGGTCAGTTCGTTGACGTAACGGCCGAAGGCCTGCTCTATCTCGCGGCTGACCTGATAGCCGTGCTGCTCCAGGCTGTTGATCAGGAAGGGAACCCGGAACAGCAGGTAGTGCAGCTTGTCGTCAAATTCGCTGGTGGGGCGTTCGCTCAGGTACCAGCGCTCGGATTTTTGCTGGCGCTTTGCCATCTCCCGCGGCCAGCGGCTCATCAGTCGCTGCCAGTTGGCCAGGCCGCTGCGCGGCTCTACCAGCAGGGCCTCTCCCAGCTGTTTGGCATGAAGGCGCGCGACCCGCAGTTTCAGCCAGAGGGTGAAGAACAGATAGATGAAGAGTGCCAACAGCAGCCCGGTGCTGACGCTGGTCCAGAGGTATCGCTCCTGCTGGTGCTGGCTGACGTCGAGTTGCTGTTCCAGCTCCTTGACCTGTTGCACACGCTCCACCTGGGCGTAGTTGTCGCGCACCGCCTCCTGCTCCAGCGCCAGCTGTTGCTGGCGAACCAGTTCGCTGCGCTGGTGGTAATTCTTGTAGCTCTCCAGGGCCTGCTGGAGGTAACCCTTCTGCTCATAGGCGACGGAGAGCAGGCGGAAGATCTCGAATTGGCGCCGGATGTCCCCAATCCGGTTGGCCAGGGTGAGAGCGTTCTCCAACTGCAGGATGGCGATGCCCGCCTCCTGCTGCTTGAGGTGCAGCTCTCCCAGCAACAGCAGGGTGTCGATGAGCGACTCCTTGTCATCCCCCAGCTCATGGGACTGGCGTGCGGCGTTCAGGTAGTTTCGCGCCAGGTTGAGGTTGCCGGTCTGCAGGTAGGTCTTGCCTATCTCGAACTTGAGATGGGCGATGCGGGTACGGTTGCTGCTCTCGTCCAGCAGGTCGAGAGCATTGAAGAAATAGACCAGCGCCATGTTCATCTCGCCCTGATCCCGGTTGAGACGGGCGAGCACGATCAGGGCGTCGCTCAGCATGGAGGAATTGCCGAGGGCATGAAAATAGTTGGCCGCCTCGCTGGCGTATTGCAGCGCTTTTTGTGGCTCCTGCTCTTCCTGATAGAGGCTGACCATCTGGTTCGAGAGCAGGCCGAGGAAGAGGGGATCCTGCAGGGGCTTGGCTTGCTGTTGTGCTTCGATGTACTCCCCCAGTGCAAGCTGGGGCTGACCCAGAGCCTGATAGAGATCCCCGCCCACGGCGCTGGTCCAGGCCCTGGCCAGAGGCTGTTTGGCGTGATCCGCCCATTTGCGGGTCCCGGCCAGCTGCTGTTTGGCGAGATCGAATTGCCGCTCCTCTATGCTGGCGTTGACGCGCAGCAAGCGGCTGTAGACCTGCAACTGGCTCTCCTTGAGGTCGGGATTGGCCAGCAGTTTGTCGAGTTTGTCGAGCAGGGGGGCCGCGGCGCCATGGGTATGCTGTTGCAGGTTGCGGCTTCGAACCAGCAGATAGAGCCCATGGGCCTGCAGCTCGAACTGCTGCTCTTTCTCGGCCATGGCGATGCCCTGCTCGAAGGACTCCTGTGCCTGGGCGAACTGCCCTAGCTGCTGCAGACACTCCCCCTTGAGCAGATAGGCGCCCGTGGTCTGGGTGGCGGTACCGTAGTTCAGCATCGGCTCGCGATAGCCGTACTCCTGACGGTTGCTGATGATCTGCTTGGGATTGTTGGCCGTGCGTTCGAGGAAGGAGGTGGCAATCTGGGCACATCTGGCGGGATCGGTCAGCACCAGGGTCTGGGCCTGCTGCAGGTCGATGGACAACTGCTCCTTGGCCAGATCCAGATCAGGAGCCGACAGGGAGGACATCATCATTGCCAGAAAAAACAGTTGATTCATTGGATTAAGAACGGCACGGAGGTGCAGGCATGTTATCCAAGCCCACCCCCGCCCGTCCAGAGTTTACTGAGGTGATGCGCAGCGGGCCGCAGCCCGCAGGATGGCGGCGCCGGTGATTACTGGCGAATGAGGCGCAGGTTCGCCGGAACCGGCTCCCAGTCGCTGCGGAAGGGGTTGATGTCCAGGCCGCCGCGGCGGGTGTAACGGGCATGGACGGTCAGTTTTTCCGGGGCGCAGAAGTGCTTGAGATCGGTAAAGATGCGCTCGATGCACTGCTCGTGGAACTCGTTGTGCTGGCGGAACGAAATGAGGTAGCGCAACAGCTTCTCCCGGTCGAGACGCGGGCCGCGATAGTGGATCACCACGGATCCCCAGTCCGGCTGGCTGGTCACCAGGCAGTTGGACTTGAGCAGGTGGCTGTGCAGGGTCTCCTCCACGATCTCGCGACCGGCGGCCCCTTGCAGCAGGGTCTCGTCAAACTCGTAGCCGTCCACCTCGATATCCAGGCTGTCGATGCACTCACCGGGCAGCTGGGCTATCTGGTGGGGGGCCTGGTCGAGGGTGAAGAGGGTGACGCTCACCGGGGCACCAGCGCAGCCACTCAGGTCCTGAACCAGCAGCGCTTGCACTGCCTCCAGGGAGTCGCAGCGGGTCTGGTTGAAGGAGTTCAGGTAAAGCTTGAACGACTTGGACTCGATGAGATTCGGGCTGGTAGCAGGCACAAAGACCTCCCCGATGGCAACCACGGGCTTGCCTTTGGCATTGAGCCAGGAGAGTTCATACAGGGTCCAGACGTCGCACCCCTGGAACGGCAGTTCACCTCTCAGGCCAAGATCGTCGCGGTTCAGGCTGCGTGGCACGGGCTGCAGCAGACTCGGGGTGTACTGGCTGATGTAGGCGGACTGCTGCCCCAGGCTCAGGCCTTGCAGCGCACTGGCGCCGGCGTATCTCTCTTGTTTGCTCATGCTGGTTTGCTCACGCTTGTCTGATAAAGGGTTTGATGGTGCAATGGCCCGATTTTTCGATCAGGTACTTGCGGCCATCAGAGGCCGCTATTGTGGGGAATATCGATGTCGGATCAAGTCCTGTCTGCCCTGGAGCAGTTCTTTTTACGCTGGCAGCGCGATGGCGAAGGAAGGCGGGGGCTGCCCCTGTGCGACTGGGAGGCCGACTGGCGCTCTCCTTGCGAGCTGGATGAACCCAGGGAGGGGCGGGTCGCCTGGCGTCCGTTTCAGCGGGAGCAGGCAGCCGACTTCACTGCCATGGCGAACGCCCTGGAGCTGACCCTGCATCCCAGCGCCATCGCCCTGTTTGGCCACTGGTTCAGCCACCCTCTGCCCTGCTCTTTCAAGGGGCTGCGCATCGAACTCATCCTGCCGTGGAACGATGCCGATCTGGATCTGCTCAAGGAGAACCTCATCGGCCACCTGCTGATGCTGCGCAAGTTGAAGCGATCCCCTTCACTCTTCATTGCCACGACCCGCAACGAGATGACGCTGGTGTCCCTCGATAACGAGAGCGGCCAGGTGTGGCTGGAGTGGCTGGACACCGGACGGCGCCTGACGCTGGCTCCCTCGTTGCCGGCCTTTCTGGCGCGACTGGAAACCTTGCCCCAGTGATGCCCCAAAAGAGAGGGCCTTGCCACCTGGCAAGGCCCTCTCTTTTTAATGCGCCATTGTGCGCGGTGGGCACCTACTCCTTGAAGTCCCAGGAGAGGTTGGAGACCAGCCTGCAAGGCTCGCACCTGAAGTCGAAGATCTCGTGCAGGGGGGCGGCCAGCGCCCATGGGCCACCACAGCCAGGGCAGGGGCGAGCCCGCTCTTCGGTAGCGCTCAGGCCGCCTACCCGGTAGAGATAGTAATAGGTGGGGATGCCGCTCAGGAGCTCCAGCCGTCTGGCGAGATCGCTGCCCCGGCGATGAAGGCGGCTGCCCACCTCGCCGATTTCGTGCAGGGCGGCGTGCTCGGCAATGGAGCCGTTCATCTGCAACTGATCGCAGGCCTCCCAATCTTCCTGCCACTTGATGATCTGCTTGTGGTCACCGTTGGCGACGGCGGGCAGCCGATAGAGCGGGATGGGGGCGAAGTGATCGCCACAGCGCAGGGGGGAGCAACTGTGCAGGAAGCTGGTGTAGAGCAGCATCCAGCTGGGACGCTCCCCCTGCTCTGCGCACGGGTCCGTGCTGTCCGAGAGCAGATCCGCCCCTTGCAGGTGGAGTTTGGGAGCGAGCAGGCCCGCCTGGTGCAGACCTTGCTCGGCAAGGGCGACCAGCTCGCTCTGGTTGTCAGGGTGCAGGCTGTCCTGCTCCGGGCAGACCACCCGACTGACGAAATAGCCTTCGTGCATGCTGGTGGGAAACTCCCGCCCCAGGATCTGCCCCTGATAGCGCAACATGTCGAGGTAGTGGACGATGGCCCGTTCGGCCTCCCCGAGGGAGGTATCGCGGTAGCACTCAAAGGTGAGTTCGAGGATATACATGGCGATGGGTCAATCCGGCTTCTGGTTGAGCAGCAGGTCGGTGAGGCGATCGACCTTCTGCTCCAGCCGGGCGAGCTGTTCGCTCAGTTGCTGAAGAGTGACGCTTTCCGTGGCCAAGGGGGGCGCCTCGGGGGCACTGGTGGGGGCAGGCTCTGTCGACGCGGGCTGGGGTTGTTGCTTCCACTGGCTCAACACCTTGAGCAGCTCGGCCATGGGCACGGGATGGCTGAGGCGGGCCTTGACCATGGCGGTAGAGGGGGTGATCCCCCTGGCACTGAGTTCGTTGGCTATCTGGATGATCTCTTGGGCTGACATCTTGGCTCCTGCACGGCCGTCTTGCTGCGGGTGGATAGTGGCACAGAGCTTAATCAAAGCCTGTCCATCAGGAAAGCGGAGCGAAGGGCGTGGGTGGCGAGAGGGAGGGGATTGGCGGCTCCGCGTCTACCCAACGCTGGCCGCCGGGAGTGGGGGGTCAGGTCCCCTGGCGCAGCATCACATCCAGTTGGTCGATGGCTTCCGCCCAGTCGGCGTCGTGGCTGAGGGCATCGCGCAGAAAGCCTGCCTGGGAAGGAGTCCAGAACGGCGCGTCGGGCAACTGGGTATGGCGATCAATGGGATGGTCGCAGATAAAACGCTGCTGGCTGATGTCGTCACTGGCCAGTCCCAACTGGGCAAACAGGGCGGCCATGTCATGGGTGAGCAATTCCATGTCGGTACTCCTTGGAAGGGGGGCTGTGGAAGAGTATAGCCAGCCCCCGTGCTCTCAAATCTAGGAGGGGAGACGATGGGGTGGCAGCTCGACACCGGCGACATGCAGCCCCTGCATGCAGAGCTGCCCCTGATAATTGCTCTCTCCGTCGCTGGAGAACTCGAACTGGTAGTAGGTGAGCAGGCGCAGGGGCTTGTGCCCCAGGGCACGGTGTGTCCGCGCCAGCGACAGCAGTTGAAGGTCGTGGTGCTGGCAGTAGCGGCGCATGTATTGCCAGGCCAGCTCCGCCTGGCGGCGCTGTTGCCAGAAGGCCCAGCCAACGAGGCCGAGCAGCAAGATCCCAAGCATTTCTCCCATCAGCGGGTTCCTTCTGTGATGTGTGTGGGGCCCTGTTCACCTCAGGCAACAGGGCCGTCGTGTCGGGCCTAGGTGGAAGCGAACAGGCGACCGATGGCCAGACCCAGGGCCTCGCTGCGTTCGGGGTCACGCAGTTTTGCCAGCATATCATTGCGCAGGGCCGGCAGCGTGACGAGCTCGGCAAATACCTGGTTGAAGAACTGGGTGGGTTGCAGGGCGAGCTGCTCCAGAAACAGGCCGAGCAGTTCGGGGTGTTTCAGATCGGGCCAGAGGCGGCCAGCGATGGCGAGGAGCAGGGAGGGACTTGGCCGGGTTTGCAGCAGGGTCAGCAGCTTGTTGGTGCGCAGTCCGTTGCCCGGGCAGGAGGCCAGTGCCCGGCACAGATAGGCCAGGGTTTCGGGGTCAGGCTCGGCGCACTCCTGCTCCTTGCCGATGCGCTCCAGCAATGCACCTTGCAGGGCAGGAGGCAGGGGGGCGTTCTCCAGGCTCTGGCACAGGGCGTAGAGGGGGGCCTGCGGCAGCATGGGCAAGGCCTTGCAGACCAGTGCCAGGTTGCGTTCAACTTGCAGCCGCTCCGCGAGATCTGCAAACCCTTGCAGTCCCAGGGCCTGCCACCCCTCTTCCCCCGGCGCCGCCAGATAGTGGCAGAGGGCCTCGTAATAAGCGGAAGGGGCTTGTTCCAGCTGGCGGGCCAGCTTGGCGTGCACACTGGCCATCTTGGCCTCGGCCGGGCGGAAGGTGTAGGGGTTGTCCGCCAGACGCTGGGCCTTCTCTTCGTCCAGTTCACCGGTGAGCTTGTAGCCCAGAGTCTCTACCACCTGATCCATGAAATGCTTGGGGCCGCTGGAGATGAGCAGGCCGCGCTCATCGAGGGCGAACTTGAGGAACCAGAGGTAGTGCCTGGATTCGGTTGGCTGGAAGAAGTGCACGCCGAGCCAGGCGTGCTGCTGCAACGGCCAGGGGTAGGGCTCCTGCTGCTGCTCGATGCGCACGAAGAGGTCGCTGGGGAGCGGGCGCACCTGGCGGCCCAGATCGAACAGCTGGAACTGGGTATCGGCCTGGGTCAGAAACTCGGTCAGGGTGTTGATGGAAGACATGAAGAGATCCCGCTTGAAGATAATGGGGGCGATTATAAGGGGGCTGCACCAGATAGCCAGAGGCGGTGATGCAGGGTATGAAGGTGACGGCAACATGGCAGCCATTGCGGGGTCGGTGTATAGTAGCGCCCCTTTTTGATGGCCGTATTGAGTGGGGCCCCGTCGCAGACCGGGCCCGCGATGAGGAAGTGAGCGAGATGAATCAATATCTGCTGGTTGCCGGTCTGCTGGGAGAGCTGACTGCCGAGTTGCAACGTCTGGAACGCTGGCAAGCCGACCATCCGGGGAGCGAGGCGCTGGCAAGCGAGCTGCCGTTCTGTGTCGATACCCTGAGTTTCGATCAGTGGCTGCAGTTCGTGCTGATCCCGCGCATGGAGCAGCTGGTGCTGCTGCAGGCTCCGCTGCCGACCAGCGTCTCCCTCTATCCCATGGCGAGTGAGGTCTATAAAGAGGAGCTGGCGGAGGTCGAGGCCCTGCTTCGTCTGATCGCCCGTTTCGATCTGCTGCTCTCCGGCAAAGTGGTCGAACAATGATGGACGAGCAGACCCGGACAGCGGATGCCTTGCAGCCGACTCTGCTCTATCAGGATGACTGGCTGGTGGCGGTGAACAAACCGTCCGGTCTCCTGGTGCACCGCAGTTGGCTCGACAAGGCCGAGACCCGTTTCGCCATGCAGATGACCCGGGATCTGATCGGGGGTCGTCATGTCTACCCCGTGCACCGACTGGACAGGCCCACTTCGGGTGTGCTGCTGTTTGCTCTCGATCCTGCCGTGGCCCGCACCCTGACCGAGGCCTTTGCTGCCCGTCAGGTCCACAAGGAGTACCTGGCACTGGTGCGGGGATGGGCCCCCGAAGAGGGGCTCATCGACTATCCGCTCAAGGAGCAGCTGGACAAGATTGCCGATGCCTTCAGCGACCCGGATCGCCCCGCCCAGGAGGCGGTGACCGCGTTTCGTCGTCTGCATCAGGTCGAGCTGCCCTTCGCCGTCTCCAAGAAGCATCCCACCAGTCGCTACAGCCTGGTCCGCCTCTTTCCCAAGACGGGGCGCAAGCACCAGCTGCGCCGCCATCTGGATCACCTGTTCCACCCCATCGTCGGTGATACCACCCACGGGGATGGCCGGCACAACCGCTTCTTTCGCGAGCACTACGGGTGCGACCGCCTGCTGCTGATCGCGCACCGTCTGAGCTTCGAGCATCCGGTGCTCAAGGTGCCGATGCGGATCCAGGCGCCCCTGGGCCCCGAGGTGCTGGGTCTGTTCGCCCGTCTGGGCTGGCCTGCCAGCGAGCAAGACTACGGCGCCTGAGCCTCTTTCCATCTGTTGCCTCTGACCGGGCTGTGGCATGCTGTAGCCCAGGTACGTCAGAGGAATGACTTATGGCTCAACGAGATATCGCCTGCGCAATCGCGTGCCCCCCGCCTGTTCAGGGGGGCTCTTCCTACCCATCCCGGTCTTGCCGGGTCCAATATCTGTCCCTGAGGAGTCGCTGATGGCCGAGATCGATATCCTGGTCGGCACCGTCTACGGCTCTGCCATGCTGGTGGCCGAGACCCTCTGTGACCACCTGCAAGCCAATGGCCATGTCTGCCAGATCTTCGATGACGCGGCGCTGACCGACATCGATGCCTCCCGCTTTCTGCTCATCGTGACCGCCACCACGGGGCAGGGGGATATACCGCCCAATTTGCAGCCCTTTGCCAGTGCCCTGGCCGATCGTGCTCCTTATATGAAGGGATGGCGCTATGCCCTCATCGCCATGGGAGACAGCAGCTATGAACACTTCTGCGGAGCGGGGCGAACGCTGGATGCCCTGTTGCAGGAGCTGGCTGCCGAGCCACTGGTTGTGCGCCTGGAAATCGATGCGACGGTAGAAGATGAGCCTGAAGTGGCAGCGCTGGCCTGGTTGAAAACCTGGGAAAGTAGACTGTAGCCAGACCCTTCTCCCCGAGAATAAATTCACCTCCGTGAGTGTGCTGACGGGGGTGTTTTATTTTTGGGGCGTCACGCCTCAGCCCCCAAATATATCCTCACTTTCGTCCGGTTATTTTTCTCGCCAATGATGATAACCGGTTGGCCATATTCATCATCACCCACGACAAATTGAAAAATTAAAAGTTCCGCATTGAAAGCGATTTCAGTCATGTTTTTGCTACTGCGACACGGATTTATCACTTAACTCTCGTTGCAAATTAATATTTGAAAGCGCTTTCTTTGGTTATTGTTTTTCTTTTTGTGCTTATCTTGGGTGGTTGGTGCCAAAAAATGAAAATTCATTGACATTTTGTGGTTGTGGCTGTCGGTGGCGTGCGATTTGTCATCGTTTTGTGAATCAGCTCATGTTTGCAGGGAATTTGGGTACCTATAATCGACCTCGGTTATCACCAAAACGTTTTTCCGGTGATAAGAACTTGAATATCAGGATCACACTCCTCTCAGCGGGAATAAGGAAAATGAAAATGAAAATGAAAGCAAAGTGGCTCCCGATCGCTGCAGCAGTAACCGCAGCCCTGGCTTCCCAAGCCGCCTTCGCCGTTGATTTCCACGGCTACATGCGTTCCGGTGTCGGTACTTCCGATAACGGCAGCCTGCAAACCTATTCCAAGGCGAAAGTCGGTCGTCTGGGCAATGAAGCCGAGACCTACGGCGAAGTCCAGCTAGGTCAAGAGGCTTACAACAAGGACGGCAAGTCTTTCTACGTAGACTCCATGTTTGCAATGGTTTCTGGTCAGCAAGGTCGCGACTGGGAAAGCACTAGCGGTAGTGATGCCGACTTTGCCCTGCGCCAATTCAACGTCCAGGCCAAAGGCGTGCTGGGCTTCGCGCCGGAAGCCACTCTGTGGGCCGGTAAGCGTTACTATCAACGTCACGACATCCACATCTCCGACTTCTACTACTGGGATGTGTCTGGTGCCGGTGCTGGTGTAGAAAATATCCAGGCTGGTCCGGGCAAGCTCTCTTTTGCATGGCTGCGTAACGACCCGTGGGATGATTACGATCAGTTTGTAGGTGGTGTTGGTGTCGACAAGCGTGTTGATACGGACGTACTGGACCTGCGTTATGCCGGTATCCCGCTGTGGAAAGACGGCTCCCTGGAGCTGGGATATGACTACGCCCGCGGTAACCTGACCGATGAGCAGAAAGCGGCTCTGGGCAGCAAAGATTACGAGAAAAACGGCCACATGCTGACCGCCGAGTTGACCCAATCTATGCTGGGTGGCTTCAACAAGACCGTGGTTCAGTATTTCGCCGACGGTTATGCCTCTCAGGCTGTTGACTACGGTAGCGGTTCTGGCAGCGGCCTGAGCCAATCTGCCGCCAAGGGCGATGGCTGGCGCTTCATCAACTGGGGCGTGCTGCCGGTTGGCGACAAGGTCGAGTTTGGTCACCAGCTGGTTTACGGTACTGCCAGTGACCTCGAGAATGACAGCGTTGACAAAGACACCTTCTCCGTTGTCGTTCGCCCGATGTACAAGTGGAATGACACCATGAAGACCATCGCCGAGCTTGGCTATCACCATGACAGCTACAAGCCGAACAATGGCACCGAAACCAGCACCATCGGCAAGAAATACACCCTGGCTCAGGCCTGGTCCGCTGGCTCCAGCTTCTGGGCCCGTCCGGAAATCCGTGTCTACGCTTCCTACCTGGATTCTGACGGCCAGTTCCGCCCGGATGCCAATGGCGTGAAACAGGACGATTCCTGGAACTTCGGTGTTCAAGCTGAAGCTTGGTGGTAATCTGTTGACGTCATGACTGCAAGTGCCCCCGCATGACGGGGGCTCTTTTTTTACAACACGTTTCTTAGGGTCACGCGATGAGATATTCCAGATTAGCCTTGACTGTATTCTGTTCTGTTGTGCTGGGTGGGTGCGCCACGTTGGAAACGACGGTAGCGCCGACTCAGGAGTTCAAGTCCATCATGGGAAATCGCGACGTTGCGATGAGCCAATTGGCTACGGTTGGCAGCTGCTGTCGCGATGTCTCCAGTCTGCCGTTTCAGGACATACAACCGGGCGCAACCAAGCTTATCCCCATTGATGGCAGCTCCCCCGTTTACGCTTTCAGCGAAGGGAAAAGCCACTTCGCCGCCTTCCGGTTGCCGGTCAACTCCGGTGACCTGCGCATCACGGTTGATGGCTTGATCGACAAATCGCTGTTCAACCCGACCGTCTTGATGCTTGATTCCAAATTCAATGTGACCCGCAAGTTGGGCAGCGACGTGTTCAAGTACGAGCCTGCACGCATGCTGCAGGGGGATCGCATGGAAGCCGTGTTTACCGTGGATCGCTCCTATGTCGGTAACCCCAATAACGAAAGTTACATGGTGATCTACACAGACCAGAGTGGTCTGGACAAAACAACCACCATTCTGAGCCCTTCCAAGCTGATGACCAAGTCTCTGGGGGTGGTTGATTATGGTGAAAAAGACCCCGTCATTCCGCACTCCCCCTGGGGCGTGGTCAGCCTCTCTGTGGAGGACTTGAGTGGCGTCAAAACCGAGAGCAACTATTACAAGCCCGTCTATCAGGATGTGATTGATGCCAACACCCCGGTAGTCAACACGGCACCAAACAAGCTTGTCGTGCCCCTGGCGACCGCCGGCGCAGTCAAGAGCAGTGCCCCCATGCTGAGCGAAACCGAGGCCTTCTATCAATCCCAGATCGAGAAAGCGGTGAAAGCCGGTGATATCGACAAGGCGATGCAACTGGTCAGCGAGGCGGAGCGGGCCGGTTCGACCAAGGCGAAATCGATCTTTATTGATGCGGTGAAGCGTTCCCAAAAGGGCTGAATATTGCCCGGTCTTTAAAATATAATATTTATTTGAGGCCTCCCTTGTTGGAGGCCTTTTTAATCGGTAGACTAAAATAGAAAAAACAGCAAATGGTTACATTAAGTTACAGTGTGTTTCGTTGGGTATTGGTTTGATTGGCTAAAATACAATGCGAAACAGCACTTTTCATATTTATGGTTTAGCATGAAGATGCCGAAATATATCCGTAATTAGCCGAAAATTCCCGCCGAAATTATCTTGTGATCTCCCCTCCAAATTTTTTATTCGCTTACCCCTGATGGAAGATATTTGCGATCTGCTGGGTTATATTCAGCTGGTCAAAATAAACAAACCCGCGTCGAATTCATGCCGATGAGAGATGATGTTGATGATCGTCTATAAATTGGACTGAAGCGTCTACGGTAAGACATTCCATTCAGGAGCGCACACATGTTAAAAAATGTTTTCTCTAATCTGCAAAAGGTCGGTAAGGCGCTGATGCTGCCAGTATCGGTCTTGCCCGTTGCAGGTATTCTGCTGGGGGTGGGTGCTGCCCACTTCAGCTGGTTGCCGGAAATCGTCTCCCAACTGATGGAGCAGGCCGGTGGTTCCGTATTCGGCCAGATGGCTCTGCTGTTCGCCGTGGGCGTCGCCCTTGGCTTCACCAATAACGACGGTGTGTCCGGCCTGTCCGCCATCGTCGGCTACGGCATCATGACCGCCACCCTGACCGTGATGGCGCCTGTGATGGGTGTCGAGAAGATCGATACCGGTGTGCTGGGTGGTATCCTCGCCGGTGGCGTGGCTGCCTGGGCGTTCAACCGCTTCTACAAGATCCAGCTGCCAGAGTACCTCGGCTTCTTCGCTGGCAAGCGCGCCGTGCCCATCATCACTGGTTTTGTTTCCATCGGTCTGGGTGTCGTGCTCTCCTTCATCTGGCCGCCGATTGGTGGTGCCATCGGTGCCTTCTCCGACTGGGCTGCCAACCAGAACCCGGTCCTGGCCTTCGGCATCTACGGCGTGGTTGAGCGCTCCCTGATCCCGTTCGGTCTGCACCACATCTGGAACGTGCCGTTCTTCTATCAGGCTGGTACCTGCGTCAACGCCGCCGGTGAAACCGTACACGGCATCATGACCTGCTTCCTGACTGCTGATGACGCTTCCCGTGCTGCCGGTAACGGCTTCGGTCAACTGGCGGGTGGCTACCTGTTCAAGATGTTTGGTCTGCCTGCTGCCGCGTTTGCCATTGCGCACTCCGCCAAGCCGGAAAACCGCGCCAAGATCGTAGGTATCATGGCTTCTGCTGCCCTGACCTCCTTCCTGACCGGTATCACCGAGCCTATCGAATTCTCCTTCCTGTTCGTGGCCCCGGTACTGTACGCCATCCACGCTCTGCTGGCAGGTCTGGCCTATGTCCTGACCAACATGCTGGGTGTCGTTCACGGTCACACCTTCTCCAACGGCTTCATCGACTTCGTGGTGCAATCTCCGCGTGCCGACAACATGCTGCTGCTGGTGGGTCTGGGTCTGGTCTACGCGGTCATCTACTACGTGGTCTTCACCGTGGTCATCCGTGCCATGAACCTGAAAACCCCGGGTCGTGAAGACGAAGCTGCCCAAGAGTCCTCTGCCGGTCAAAGCAAGGACGAGATGTCTGCTGCACTGGTCTCCGCCTTCGGTGGCAAAGAGAACATCGCCTCTCTGGACGCCTGCATCACACGCCTGCGTGTGGGTGTGAAGGATGTGGCCAAGGTTGACCAGGCTGGTCTGAAGAAGCTGGGTGCCGCCGGTGTGGTGGTGGCTGGTTCCGGTGTACAAGCCATCTTCGGCACCAAGTCCGACAACCTGAAAACTGAAATGGACATCTGGATGAAGAGCAACTGATTGTCGCTCCGATATCCGAGTTCCGAAAAGGGAGGCGCAAGCCTCCCTTTTTGCTGGGTTGCGTTTTGTGGCGGGACATGTGCGGGGGCTTTCCTGGCGGCGCCAGCATGGTGTGACCCAATGAAAAAGGCGCCCCTGGGCGCCTTTGCTGCATCAGACCGGCTTAAAGCCTGTCTCTTGATCAGATCTTGATCCCCTGCGCCATCAGATCCTTGGCGGCAAGAAAGCCATCCAGTTTACTTTGCAG
>NZ_JAPCIQ010000016.1:0-68513 GCF_027707405.1 Aeromonas sp. QDB68
GGGTATCCATGATGGAGGCCCTCAGGGTGATGACCTACTTCAAGGTTAGCCTTTCAACATGTAATTGGGACAGCGCCTTTTCATTGGCTGCGGCCACCGTCAGGCCAGGCGGAAGCGCCCCATGCTCTGGCGCAGACCCGCCGCCAGCTGGCTCAGCTCCAGACAGGCTTTGGCGGTGTGATCCGCGCCGGTCGCGACCTCGTTGGAGGAGTCGTTGATGCGCGCCACGTTGCGGCCCAGCTCATCGGAGACCGCATCCTGCTCGCCACAGGCACTGGCAATCTGGATCGCCATGTCGGCTATCTGGGCCACCGCCTCTTCAATCTGACGAATGCCCGCGCTGGTGCGTTCGCTCTGACTCACGCACTGGCGGATCATCTCGCAACTCTGGCCGGTCACCGACTTCGCCCGGTTGGCACGGGCCTGCAGGGTCTCGATGATGGCGACGATTTCGCCGGTGGAGGCCTGGGTACGACCCGCCAGGGTGCGCACCTCGTCGGCCACCACCGCAAAGCCGCGCCCCTGCTCACCGGCACGGGCCGCCTCGATGGCGGCATTGAGTGCCAGCAGGTTGGTCTGGTCGGCAATGCCGCGAATGACATCCACCACCAGGTTGATCTGGGCGGACTCTTTCTCCAGTTCACTCACCAGGTTGCCCGCCTGCTCCATCTCACCGGCCACCCGGGTGATGGCATCCAGGGCCCCCTGCACATCCTGACTGCCACGACGAGCCAGGGCATTGGCGGAGCTTGCCGACTCCGAGGCCACCTCGGTGTTGCCCGCCACATCCGCTACCGTCGCCTTCATCTGGGCCATGGCGGTGGCGACCTGGGCTATCTCCTGCTGCTGGCTCTGGATCCCCTGGGATGATTGCTCGGAGACCGCGCTCACCTCCTCGATGGCGGCCCCCAGCTGGGTCACGGCGGCGGCCACCTCCTCGATGAGCCCACGCAGGTTGCCCTGCATCTTGAGGGAGGCGCTGGCCAGCATCCCCAGTTCGTCCTGCCCGATGTGCTGGCGATCCAGCCGATGGGTCAGATCCCCCAGGGCGATGGCATTGGCCTGGGCCACCACGGCTTGCAGGGGCAGGCAGATCTGGCGGGTGAGGAACCAGGTCATGACCCCCATGAAGATCAGCAGGGTCGCGATGCTCACCACGGCAAAGGTCATCACCATGGTGACGCTGCCAAGCAGGCTGCCACGGTTCTCTTCCACAAAGCCAAGATTCACCTTCACCAGGGCACGCACCGCCAGCTCCAGCTCGGTGTAGAGCCCGTTCGAGCGAAACAGCGCCTCCCTGGCCTCATCCCTGCTGCCCTGGAACAACAGGGCATCCACCTGGTTGACGGCGCCAAGATATTGCAGCCACTGCTGCTTGACGCGGTTGAAGGCCTGGCGTTCATGCTCGGCCCCCACGGTCGCCTCGTAGGCATCCATGACCTGCTGCACCTTGCCCAGGCTCTCCTGGATGCGGGCGCGGCGAACCTGCCTGTCGACGGCATCTTCCACCATTAGCAGGGCAAACTGGGCACGGCGTACATAGGAGACGTCGTAGAGCAGGTTGTCCACCGAGAGCACGCTTGGCAGGGTGGAGTCGGTGAAGTTCAATACCCGATCCCGAATGTCCCGCAGTTCGGTGGCGAGAAACAGGCCGAAGACGGCGTTGATGACGGCAATGACCGCAAAGACGGCGGCAATCTTCTTGCCGATGGAGAGATGCTTGTAAGACATGTTGGCTGGTGATCCTCGACTGCGGTTGTGCAGTGACACAATGATCACATCCGTGTAACCGGTGACCCGAGACTCCTGACGGGAAATGACGATGGGAGCGAAGAGAGGGGATCCCTTGCTTCCCGCTCGCCCCACGCCGGGCCTTGTGCCCGCCACGAGGCTGCCAGCACAGGAGCGACCAGCTCGACGCAAAACTTGAGCCGATTGCCACAATCGGTCCGCCGTCATGGACAAAGCAGGGGCCAGGTTATGTAATGGCCGCTCGTCTCTCCCCATTCCTGTCTTCAGAGGCCCCATGGACAACGTATCGACCCTCTCCCCTTCCTGGTCTGTCCAACTGCGCGAGCAGATAGCGGATCGCCCCCTCATCGCCCTGGGGCTGCTGCTCGCCCTGGTCGCCGTGCTGCTGCTCCTGGTACAGAGTCTCGTCATGCTGGCAGCAGGAGAGATCACACCCGGAGTACGCTATGGCCTCATCGGCGGCGCTGCGGGTTTTGCCGCCACGGCGCTGGGCGCCCTGCCAGCCCTGTTCCTGCGAGCCGTTCCCCAACGGGTGGAAGACGCCATGCTGGGGTTCGCCGCCGGCATGATGCTGGCGGCGAGCGCCTTCTCCCTGCTGCTGCCGGGGCTCGAGGCCGCCGGGGGGATCACGGGTGACAGCTTCCTCGCCGCCGCCGTGGTGGTGGCCGGCATGACCCTCGGGGTGCTGCTGATGCTGGGACTGGATCAATTCACCCCTCACGAACACGACAAGACCGGCCCCTGTGGTCCCGGCCATGAGAGCTGCTCACGGGTCTGGCTGTTCGTCTTCGCCATCGCCCTGCACAACCTGCCCGAAGGCATGGCCATCGGGGTCAGCTTCTCCCAGGGGGACATGACGGTGGGACTGCCGCTCACGACCGCCATTGCCCTGCAGGACATTCCCGAAGGACTGGCGGTGGCGCTGGCCATGTGCGCAGCCGGTTTTCGCCCGCCGGTGGCCGTGCTGGTCGCCATCGGCAGCGGCCTGCTGGAACCGCTCGGGGCCCTGCTCGGGGTCGGACTCGCCAGCGGCATGGCCATCGCCTACCCCATCGGCCTCGGGCTCGCGGCCGGTGCCATGCTGTTCGTGGTCTCCCACGAGGTGATCCCCGAGACCCACCGCAACGGCCACCAGACCCACGCCACCCTGGGCCTCATGGTCGGCTTTGCCCTGATGATGACCCTGGATACCGCGCTGGGATAACGCGTCGGCCCCCCGTGCACTCCGTAGTTTCCCACAAAGCGCTTCCCGAGCGGCTGGCCCTGTTCGCCAGCACACTGCAACGGCTTGCAGAGCGCGGCGAGCCGGCCACCCTTGTCCAGCACTACCACTGACGCAGGAGATGCCCCGCCAGCCCCATAGGAATGCTCGGCGCCATCGCCAAGTTTTGTTATCATCCCCGCCAACTTTTTCGGCCCAGCGGCCATCGAGACGAGGTAGATGATGAAAGTAGGTATTATCGGCGCCATGGAGCAGGAAGTGGCCCTGCTGCGCAGCCAGCTGAGCGAACCCACCACCCTGCAACTGGGCGGCTGCGAGTTCTATCAGGGCAAGCTGGCCGGTAAAGAGGTGATCCTGACCCGCTCCGGCATCGGCAAGGTCGCCGCCAGCGTCGCCACCAGCCTGCTGCTGGAGAAGTTCGCTCCCGATTGCGTCATCAACACCGGTTCCGCCGGCGGCTTCGCCCAGGATCTGCACATCGGTGACGTGGTCATCGCGAGCGAGATGCGCTTCCACGACGTGGACGTGACCGCCTTCGGTTACGAGATGGGCCAGATGGCCCAGCAGCCCGCCGCCTTCCCCTGCGACGAAAAACTCATCGCCCTGGCACAAGCCTGCATTGCCGAGCAAGGCAAGCACCAGACCAAAGTCGGGCTCATCTGCACCGGCGATCAGTTCATGTGTAAGCCGGACGCCATCGCGAAAGCCCGTGCCGACTTCCCGCAGATGCTGGCGGTGGAGATGGAAGGGGCCGCCATCGGCCAGGTGTGCCACATGTTCAAGGTGCCCTATCTGGTGGTACGGGCCATGTCGGACATCGCCGGCAAGGAGCAGGTGGAATCCTTCGATGCCTTCATCGAGGTGGCGGGTCAACACTCCGCCGAAGTGATCATCGCGCTGCTCGGCAAGCTGTGATCGACGCCCCCTCCTGGGATGCTCTGATGACCGCCCTCGCCTCCACGACGGCGGCCATCATGGTGGGGGCCGCCCTGCTGGAGGCTCTGCTGCCCTGGCCCGCACGCTTTCGACCCGGCGCAGCCGTGCCTCTGCTCACCCGCCTCGGCCAGAAGGTCTATCGCCCCGACGGCACGCCACGCCAGCAGAGCCAGGCCGGGCTCCTTGCCCTGCTGGTGGTCTGGGTACCCTGCGCTGCCGGTCTCTGGGCAGTGCGCAATCTCTCCCTGTCCGAGCCCCTGTTCGACCTCCTGTTCCTGCTGCTGATGCTCGAATCCCGCCCCTTGCGGGAACTCGCCCGGGGGAGCTGCGCCCTGGCAACCCAGGAGACGCTGGTCGTGGCGAGGCTGCAGGCCGCCCCCTGGCTCAAGCGGGAGACCGGCAAGCTCTCGGTGATGGGGTTGAACAAGGCGGTGAGCGAGACCTGCGTACTGCGCCTCGTGGGTCAGTGGGCCGCCCCCCTGCTGGGCTTTGCCCTGGCCGGGGTACAGGGTGCCCTGCTGGTGCGGCTCGCCCAGTTGACCCATCTGGCGTGGAACCCCAAGCAAAGCGCGTTCGTCCACTTCGGCCGCCCGGCTGCGGCGCTCTATCAGGGTTTCTGCGCCCCCGCCATCCTGCTGCTGGCACTCCCCCTGTGCCTGACCCAGGTGCGCGGGCTGGGCAACAGAGTGCGGCCTGCGCTGCATTGGCCTCATCCCGCCATGGGGGGCCTGCTCGCGTTGCTGGCCCGGGCCACGGGCCGCCGACTCGGCGGCCCCCGCTACTATCAGGGCCAGCTGGTGCGCTTTCCGGTATTTGATGAGGGGAGCGAACCCGATGCCAACCTGCCCCTGCGCCTGCTGCAGCGTCTGCAACTGACCGGCTGGGGCTGGCTCGGGCTCTCGCTGCTCCTGACATGGATGGCGCTCAATCATGGCTGATCGCGTTTCCCTTCGTGCCCTGGGCCTGTTTGTCTGCCTGCTGGGCACCTCACTGTGCGCCATGGCCACCCCGCCGCAGCGTATCGTGAGCCTCACTCCCCATCTGACGGAACTGCTGTTCGATATCGGCGCCGGGGATCGCGTGGTCGCCACCGACGATGCCTCCGATTACCCCGCCGAGGTGGCCAACCTCCCCCGAGTGGCCAACTATCGCAGCATCAACCTCGAGGCGCTGCTGGCCCAGAAGCCGGATCTGGTAGTGGCCTGGCGCTCCGCCCAGGCCCGCATGCTGGGCCCGGTCGAGCGCCTCGGCATTCCCGTCTTCTACTCGGAGCCCACCGACTTTGCCTCCCTGGCCACCGAGATGCGCAGCCTGGGGCACCTTCTCGGGCTCACGCCCAGAGCCGACGAGCAAGCCCGCGCCTATCTGACCCGGCTCGACGCTCTGGCGGCGCGCTACGGCGAGCCCAAGCCCCTGTCTGTCTTCTATCAGCTCTGGTACCCGCCGCTCACCAGCGTCAATAATTCGACCTGGCCGGGGCAGGCCATCACCCTCTGCGGCGGACGCAACATCATGGCGAAGACGGGAGCAGCCTACCCCCAGGTCGGGCTGGAGCAGGTGATCAAGGCCAATCCCGGGCTTATCCTGGCTGGCGGCCAGGATCCTTCCGTGCTGGATCACTGGCGGCAGTGGCCCATGCTGGACGCCGTCAAACACCAACGGCTCGCCCTCATCAACGCCGATGAACTGCACCGCTTCACCCCCCGCGCCCTCAACGCGGTGGAGCAGATATGCGAGGCGATCGGGGCAATACACATGTCCAGAACCAAATAGTTCATAATCCCGTACCATTTGGTCTAGAAATTGCTATAAAGAGATAACATTGTACGTGACTCGATATCATAAATAACTCAACGTCCCCCAAATAATATTTGGCCTCCTTTATTGCACTGGTGATGGCGCATGAACAACGAGATACTAACACTAATTTGCCGTGAGAATGCCTTGCTTGCTCAGGATATCGACAGAACTGGAAACACAATGGGTCACATCGTGGCGAATTCACGGTTCTTGGTGCTCGGTGGCGCAGGGTCTATTGGCCAGGCGGTAACCAAAGAGATCTTCAAGAGAAATCCACGTAAATTGCATGTGGTCGATATCAGCGAGAACAACATGGTCGAGCTGGTGCGCGATATCCGCAGCTCGTTCGGGTATATCGATGGTGATTTCCAGACGTTCGCCCTGGATATCGGCTCCATTGAATATGACGCCTTTATCAAAGCTGACGGCGCCTATGATTACGTGCTCAATCTTTCTGCGCTCAAACATGTACGCAGCGAGAAAGATCCTTTCACCTTGATGCGCATGATCGATGTCAACGTCTTCAACACGGACAAAACCATCCAGCACTCCATCGACATGGGAGTGAAAAAGTATTTCTGTGTTTCGACGGACAAGGCGGCCAATCCGGTCAACATGATGGGGGCGTCCAAGCGCATCATGGAAATGTTCCTGATGCGCCGCAGCGAACAGATTGCCATTTCAACCGCGCGCTTTGCCAACGTGGCCTTCTCCGATGGCTCCTTGCTGCATGGCTTCAACCAGCGCTTGCAAAAGCGTCAGCCCATCGTCGCCCCCAACGACATCAAACGCTACTTCGTGACTCCCCAGGAGTCCGGTGAGCTGTGCCTGATGTCCTGCATCTTCGGTGAGAACAGGGATATCTTCTTCCCCAAGCTCAGCGAATCCCTGCACCTGATTACCTTCGCCGAAATCGCCGTGAAGTATCTGGAGCAGCATGGTTACAAGCCGCATCTGTGCAAAGACGAGGATGAAGCCAGAGCCTTGATGGCGAGCCTGCCCGAGCAGGGGATGTGGCCCTGCCTGTTTACCGAGAGTGACACCACGGGTGAAAAAGACTTCGAAGAGTTCTTCACGGACAAGGAAGTGCTGGATATGGCCCGGTTCGAGAACCTGGGCATCATCAAGAATGAACCCTCATATCAGAATGATCTGCTCAACCATTTCGAGCAGACCATTGCAGCCATGAAAACAAAACGCGCCTGGGACAAGAAAGAGATCGTCGAGTTGTTCTTCGCCATGATCCCGGATTTTGGTCACAAAGAAACGGGCAAATATCTCGACGGCAAGATGTAAGGAATCGGTATGCATACTCAATTGATACGTTTTATTCGTGATACCTACAAAACCGATGACTTCATCCCTCTTCACGCCCCGACCTTTGCCGGCAATGAGCGTCAATATGTGCTCGATACCCTCGAAAGCACCTTCGTTTCCAGTGTCGGTGCCTATGTTGAGCAGTTCGAGCAGCAAATAGCCACCTTTACCGGTTCAGCCCGTGCCGTTGCCACCATGAATGGCACGGCGGCGCTGCATATCGCGCTCTATATGGCAGGTGTGCAGGCAGGGGACCTGGTGATCACCCAGCCCCTGACCTTTGTGGCGACCTGCAATGCCTTGTATCACATGGGCGCAGAACCCGTGTTCGTCGATGTATCACGCCAGAGCCTGGGTCTGTGTCCCGTTGCTTTGGCCAACTGGCTGGAAGAGCATGCGTCTCGCACCGAGACAGGTGCCATTCACAAGGCAAGCGGACGCCGCCTCAAAGCCGTCGTGCCCATGCACACCTTTGGTCATCCGGTTGAACTCGATGAGCTTCAGGCCGTGTGCGAGGCCTGGGGCATCGCCCTGGTGGAAGATGCTGCCGAGAGCCTGGGTTCCTACTACAAAGGCAAACACACGGGGACGCTGAGTGCGTTTTCCGCCCTGAGTTTCAATGGCAACAAGATCATCACCACGGGTGGTGGTGGCATGGTGCTCTGCCAGAATGCCGAACAGGGGGCGCGCACCAAGCACATTACCACCACCGCCAAGGTACCCCATCCGTTCGAGTTCTATCATGATGAACCCGGTTTTAACTACCGGATGCCCAATCTGAATGCGGCCCTCGGATGTGCCCAGATGGAAGCCCTGCCGCAATTCCTGGCGCAAAAGCGGGCGCTTGCCATGCACTATGCCGAGTTCTTCAAGGGACAGGCATGCCAGTTTGTGACCGAGCCTTCTTATGGACGCTCCAACTACTGGCTCAATGCGATTGTCTGTGAAAATCAGACCCAGCGGGATATGTTGCTGACCGAGCTGAACAAGGCTGGTGTCATGACCCGGCCTGTATGGAAGCTGATGCATCGCTTGTCGATGTTCTCCCATGCCCTGCGGGGAGACCTAACTCAATCAGAATTCATTGAAGCTCATCTGGTAAATTTACCGAGTACGCCAGTACTCCGAGGTTAAGGCAATGGTTGCTGATCTATCGTCAGATATCTACTACCAGCGAGCTTATTCGGCCTTGTATGAGGGTGCCAGTACTTACTTTCAATTTTTATATGAAGAAGGACATCACTACGTAAAATTTAGTGCTTTGAAACGCCAAATAATGAATGTTGCAGGAGTAAAAATTGATGAGGAGCTATATGATTTAGAAACGCCTTATGGGTATGGTGGTCCTATCTCTAACTGTATGGATGAACGATTTTTACAAAATGCCTTTAATGCATACAGAGAATACTGTAAACAGCATCACATTATATGTGAATTTATCCGATTTCATCCATTTAACAGTATGGCTGATAAAAGCATGCTGTTCGACATGCACTTTCCTGAGCGACAAGTAGTTATTGTTGATTTAAAAACAACGATAACAGAGCGTCGCAATTTATATTCAAAAACAACGAGAAATATTGTAAAAAAAGCAGAAAAAAACTTGTTAGTCGAAATTGAAGGTGTAAAACTTAATGACTTCATTGGCATGTATTATCTGACGATGAAAAAAAATGCCGCGCGCAATTTTTTCTACTTTAAAGAAGATTACTTCAAAGAATTGATGAATTTAACGGGAGTATCCCTCCTCGCTATTAAAAAAGATAACATTTACACATCTATTGGTTTTTTTATGTGTAGTAAAGAACTTGCTCATTATCATCTTTCAGCCAATAACCCAGAATTTTTTAAAGAGAATGGTAATTATCTGCTGCTTGATGCTGCATTCGAATTTGCGAAAAACCAGGGATGCAAATATATGATTTTAGGAGGAGGGAGGACGTCGTCTCCAGATGATAACTTGTTTCTATTTAAGTCTAAGTTCTCGCCATTAACATCCCCCTTTTATATTGCAGGCTTGGATTTTATGCCAAAAAAACGCCAGATGTTAAACCAGATTTGGTGTAGGCAAAATCAAGGAGTGCAACCTCCGAAATTATTCCAGCTATACAGAGCTGAGAGGAACACATAATGAGCAGTACTTTTATTATTGCAGAGGCTGGAGTGAACCATAATGGTGACATCAACTTAGCAAAAAAATTGATCGATGTAGCCTTTGATGCCGGCGTTGATGCTGTAAAATTTCAAACATGGAAAACTGAATTACTGGTAACTAAAGACGCAAAAATGGCTAACTATCAGATTGATAATACTCAACAAGAGGAAACTCAATTCGAAATGCTGAAGCGACTTGAATTAAGTTACGCTGATTTCATAGAGTTGAAAAAATATTGCGATGAAAAAAAAATAATTTTTATATCTACGCCAGATGAAGAGCAAAGCGCAACATTTCTCGATGGCCTGCAAGATATCTTTAAAATTGGTTCTGGAGAGTTAACTAACACTCCTTTTCTTCGTCATATTGCGTATTTTGGTAAACCAGTTATTTTATCTACTGGTATGGGATATCTATCGGAGGTGGAGCATGCAATCTTTACGTTAAGTGAAGCGGGAATCGCTTTATCCGATATTACTGTCCTTCATGCAACAACAGACTACCCAACTTCGCCTTGCGATGTGAATCTAAGGGCGATGACAACGATTGCAAAAGCATTTCCAGGAGTAGCTTTTGGTTATTCTGATCATACCCTTGGCATAGAAATGCCAATAGCAGCTGTCGCTCTAGGTGCGACAGTAATTGAAAAACATTTCACATTAGATAAAACAATGAAAGGCCCAGATCATAAAGCAAGCATAGAACCTGATGAGTTAACTGCAATGGTAACTGCAATTCGAAATGTTGAGCTAGCTTTGGGTAATGGTTGGAAAATTCCAACAAAAGCTGAAAAATTAAATCGCAATATTGTCAGAAAAAGCATTGTTGCAGGAAGAGACATTCCTTCTGGCATGCTGATCTGTCCAGATATGCTGGAAATAAAACGTCCAGGTAATGGTATCCCGCCAACACGTTGGGATGAGGTAGTTGGGATGGTAGCGAAAAGAAACTACAGTAAAGGGGATCTGATCTAGTGCGTAAGATCTGTGTAGTAACAGCAACTCGTGCTGAATACGGGTTACTTAAGTGCCTGCTAGATGATATTCAAGCTGATGATGATTTAGACTTACAGATTATAGTAACAGGCACTCATCTTTCACCCGAATTTGGTTTGACACGTAAACAAATTGAAGGGGATTGTTTTACTGTTAATAAAAAAATAGAAGTACTCTTGTCATCAGATACCCATGTCGGTGTAAGTAAAAGTATGGGGCTGGCTCAGATTAGCTTTTCTGAGGCATTTGATGAACTAAAACCAGATATTGTAGTTGTATTGGGTGATCGCTATGAACTTATTCCCATAGTATCGGCAGCAAATATTGCTCGTATTCCCGTTGCACACTTGAGCGGAGGGGAGCTGACCGAAGGCTCTCTTGATGAAATGTTTCGTCATGCAATTACTAAGTTGTCACAACTTCACTTTACAGCTTTAGATGAGTACTCTCGCCGTATAATACAAATGGGTGAGCAACCAAGTAGAGTATTCACTGTTGGTGAAGTAGGCTTGGATAACTTGATGCGAATGAAGTTGATGTCTCGCTCAGAATTTGAGGATTCGATTGGTTGTAAACTACAAGCTCGGAACCTTCTCTTCACCTATCACCCAGAAACCACTCATAATGTTACAGAAATAAAATATGACCTTATCAAAATACTAAACGGTTTAAATAAGCTTGAAAATACATTATTAATCTTTACTAAAGCCAATGCTGATGTTGGTGGGAGATTAATAAATAACATGATTGATGAATATATTGCTCATAATAAAGACCATGCAATTGTGTTTACTTCATTAGGACAATTAAGATACTTGTCAGCATTACAACATGTAGATGCAGTTGTGGGCAACTCCTCAAGCGGCATTGTCGAGGCACCATCATTCAAACTTGCTACTATAAATATAGGTAATCGCCAAAAAGGACGTGTAAGGGCTGCAAGCGTTTTAGATGTTGATGTTGACACCAATAAGATATTTGATGCTATACAAAAAATATATACTCCAGAGTTTAAAGAAATTCTAAAATGTACCCATAACCCATATGGGCAAGGTAATAGCTCCCAAGTGGTCTTAAATACGTTGAAGAAAGTTAATTTGGACGATTTAAAGATAAAGCGCTTCTATGATATCAAATTTTAACCACAAACCGATAGGTGGTGAGCAAGAGATTGCTCCAGACCCTCTGTATTATGGGACAACAAACAGTGGTCGTTCATCTTTACGGTGGGCGTTGCTCTCTATGAATTTGCAAGGTAAGCGCGTTCTATTACCTAACTTTATCTGTCAGATTGTTATTAATGTTTTTAATGAATATAATATTCACTTAGATTTTTACGAAGTGAAAGAAAATCTTGAGTTTTCTTTGCCTGATTGTTTAGATGATTATGATGCATTATATGTAGTGAAGTATTTTGGACATGAATCAATAGCATTTAAAAGTGTTGTAAATAGCTCTAAATTACCCCTAATTATAGACAGTGTATTTGATGCTCAGTCGTCTGATATAAACACACATGTTCATTGGTGCCAATTTAATAGTCTACGAAAAATATCCTTCATTGCTGACTTTAGTCAGATTATCTCTAATAAGCCGTTACTAAATATTAACAAAGTAAGATTACCATCTTTTTCAAAAATAAAATATCATGCAAAAGAAACCAAACACAATGTTGTCAACTTATTACAAGACAATGAGGAAACGTACTTAAAATGTTTTTCAAAAGCAGAAATGATATTGAATGAGAACAAAAGCATTTTTGAAGCAGAAGATAGAAGCATTTTTTTGATGGGGCGTTTTTTTTATTATCTCAAAGAAGATTTAAAAATTCGTCAGCAAAATTTAGTTTTTGCAAAAAGTATATTAAGTAACAGCCACTTCATTAATATCACCCCCGCCTTCCCTAGCTTTCTGCCTTTGCTTTTAAGCAAGCGAGAAGATGTCAAAAATGAACTCATGAGAAACTCTATTTATCTCGCTATTCATTGGCCTGCAATAGAACAATCAAGAAATATTCTTTCAGATAGGTTATTATCACTACCTTTAGACTCTCGGTATACCAAGGAAGACATTAAGCGCATGTGTGATATTATCAATAAGGTGGAAAAGTGATTACAAATACGTTAACATCTAAGTCTGAACACTCCTATAGCATTGGGATACTTATTAGTTTTACACTAGAATTGCTCGACAGTAATCGAGCCTATTGTATCAACAACATATTGATTACAAAACCTTTCGTACGATGGATATGCAATAAATAAAGTATACACTCAGTATTTACGAGCAATCGGATTTAATTTAGGCTGCACGAAACATCATTCTGTAGTATTTTGTAGAATTAAAGCATTGCTCAAATGAAATATTATTAGATAAGGATTTGCTTATGTCAAACAAAAATATTTGGAATGCTATATTTTCAAATCAGGAGTGGGGTAAGTATCCGAGTGAAGACTTAATTAGGTTTATTGCAAAGAATTTTTATCCGGTTGAAAATAGGTTGGATGTTAAAATCCTCGAGCTCGGATGCGGCCCTGGCGCTAACATATGGTTTCTTGCTAGGGAGGGATTTTCTTTTTGTGGCATTGATTGTTCAAGCATAGCCATTGAGCAGGCAAGCTTGCGCCTTGATAAAGAATTTCCAAACTGGCGACAACACGGCGAATTAATTGTTGGAAATGCAGATGACCTACCATATGCTAGTGAGTCATTTGATGCTGTCATTGATAATGAATGTATTTGTTGTACTGATTATGAAACTGCGAAACATATTTATAATGAAGCATGGCGGGTAACAAAATACAATGGAAGGCTATACTCAAGAACATTTTCATCAGGTTCTTGGGGTGATGGTTGTGGTGAACATACAGGTTATAATCGCTGGGTTTGTACAGAAGGACCACTAACAGGTAAAGGTCAAAGTAGATTTACCTCATTAGAGGATATATTTGAATTAGTAAAAAACTATAATGTCGACTCCATTGAAAAAATAACTAGAACTGAAAACAGCATGAAAAATACAGTCTCTGAATTTTTAATCCTGTGCAGCAAAATATAACTACTTCATGATGCTAAACCTAGTGTAGCAAAGTTCGCACTAGGTTTAACATAAATATCATTACTTGCTGGCCAGTTTAAATGTTAAAAATAGCACTACAAGCTATTTCATCTATAGATAAAATAGAAAATAAATTATAAGAATATAATGGACTTTTTATTTCTTTAAACATACACTTATTTTTAGTATGCTAATATTATTGATATGTTCTAGTCTTTTACTCGAAAAAATACCTCCCATATTTAAAATGTAACATCTGATGGTAACAGCTATGATGCATAACTGGAAAAATGTATTAATTACACCGTCTTCAACGGTCTTGGAAGCTCTAGAAGTTATTAATAAAGAAGCCCTAAGGGTTGCATTAGTTGTAGATACAGACTGTCATCTTGTCGGTGTTGTAACCGATGGTGACGTTCGTCGTGGTTTGCTAAATGGCCTATCGCTACATGATACTGTCATTAAAATTATGAATACAAATCCAACAACAGCAGAGGTCGGTCTCCAGCGTGAAGAGCTCATCTCGCTCATGGAATCAAAATGTATTTTATCCATTCCACTGATTGACAATGGTCAAGTCGTTGGTTTGGAAACAATCCAAGGCTTATTAAGCAAACCAACATACGATAATCCGATTTTTATTATGGCAGGAGGACTTGGAACTAGATTAAGGCCTCTCACCAATCTTTGCCCAAAGCCGATGTTGAAAGTGGGAGGAAAACCACTTTTAGAAATATTGATTAATCAGTTTCTCAAAGCTGGATTCATGAATATTTATATATCTACTCATTACATGCCTGAGCAGATCACTAGTTATTTTGGCGATGGATCTTCTTGGGGAGCCAATATCCAATATGTACATGAAGATACACCACTAGGAACAGGCGGAGCATTAGGTCTACTTCCGGCAGACATCCCCCCCTTACCACTTATAATGATTAATGGTGATGTGCTGACAACTGTAGATTTTAATCGACTACTTGATTTCCACAATAAATATCAACCACAAGCTACAATGTGTGTCCGTGAGTATGACTATCAAATCCCATATGGCGTTATACATGGTGATGGACATCACATTATAAATATGCAGGAAAAACCAATTCTACGATACCTAGTAAATGCTGGAATCTACGTAGTAAGTCCTGATTTGTTTATGAACATGCCTAAAAATGAGCGTATTGATATGCCAACGCTACTTGAGCAACAAATAGCAAAGCAAGCGGATGTATTAATGTTTCCAATCAATGAATATTGGCTAGACATCGGCCGAATTGATGACTTTAATAAAGCTCAAATAGATATCAAGGACCTTTAATAATGAATCTCAACATTGCGATTATACCTGCGCGGGGAGGGAGTAAACGTCTCCCTAATAAAAACAAATTACCATTAGCAGGAAAACCATTAATAACCTGGACCATAGAGGCCGCTCTCGAAAGCCAACTTTTTGATCTGGTTCTTGTAAGCACAGACTCTCAAGATATTGCTAACATCTCTGCCAATTCTGGAGCAATAGTGCCATTTCTACGACCCGCCGAATTAGCAACTGATACGGCTACCACTAATGATGTCATTAGCCACATGGTTAAGTGGGTTGAATCACAATATAGAGAAGTAGCCAGAGTCACACTACTACAACCAACATCTCCATTACGGAATGCAAATCATATTAAAGGAGCTATGGCTCTTTATCATATGAAAAATGCGTCAGCTGTCATCTCTGTATGCGAACTCGAACACCCAATTCAATATTGTAATAGATTACCAGACAATTTAAGTATGGCAGGATTTATTCCAACTATTGCAAATCGACGTAGTCAAGAACTAGAACGTTATTATCGAGTAAATGGTGCAATTTATATTTTTGACAGACAATACGTTGGTTCATTATCAGATATTTACTCTAGTAACTCTTTTGCTTATATTATGGAAAAAAGCGAATCTATAGACATCGATGATGCATTTGATTTATATCTGTCCGAGTGTATTAAAAATAGAAAACCGACCTAAAGGTCGGCCTTTTTATTTCTTAAACAAATTTATTGTTTCATCATCAACGGTGTCTATGCTGTTAAGGGCATTGGGATACATCTCTTTTGCTTTTCTCATAAAATCTAACCAAATTTCGATTGCGGGTTTCATCATTGCCAATGCTTTTTCTTCTTCTTTAAACAAGTAAAGAATAGAACTCAGCATAGCGAACATATGATTCATTGAACCGTACAACATTTGCGCTATTATTCTATTTTTAGTTATAGATATTTGAGAGAGATAACCAAAATGCTTTAGCATCAATTGATTTATCTCATTTCTAGATGAAAAATTACGTTGCCATTCATCTATTATCTTCTCAGCAACATGATTGAAAAAATCAACATCAAGCAATGTATTAAAGTCCTGCGCTGGTAGTACCAAGGGTGCACAGAGAGAGTTCGTTATTTCATGCAGGATAGCTGACTTATCAATAGGCTGATGTAATCCAATGTCATTGGCAGGAACGGCTCTAGCCCCTAATATTTTGGCACCATCACTACAGTTAGCACAATGTACATCTTTATTGATAGCTAATACACCTTCAATAATATATCTCGAAGTATCATACATCGCATTACTTATGACAACACCACCAAAATTACCCTCACATTGCCGTTCATTATCGCTACACACCAACTCAGTCAAGAGTTTAGCATTTACTTCATTATTATAATATGCACTAGACTTAGCGTGATGGTGATTTTTATCCTTATAACCATTATCCAAACCAAACAGATATAGGTTTTTAAATCCAAGCTGGATAGGTGCATGAACCCCTATATTTCCAACAAAGGGATTAACTGCCTGCCAAGCGGAAAAATCTTTGGCGACAGAGAAATATGTCTGACACATCATCACCCCTGGTTCATTGCTCTTGAACGCAAGAACCGTTTTCTTGAACAGGGTTGCACAGTCAGGATGAACGACATCAGTGCTCAAAAACAAAATATCCTGTAAATATTCAGGGTCATCCAGATTAACCATGAAATCATAGATTGATTTGGTACGTTCAATTTGAACTTCTATGTCTGGCTTGATCCCATACTTATGCAAAGCAGATATCGCACTACCACAAGATATCAATATAGCACGATCTTTATTCGCTTTAATAATGGGTAGTGAATCATCTAGCGATGGACCACTACCAATGATAAACACCGGAACTCTTTGGTATTTTTGCGACACATTTTTATTTTTCTTAAAAAATGGCACGCCATGTTCAATATTACGCATAGAATGGGACAGTGCGATCAGGTTATCATCAAAAAAACCCCATCCCATCACTAACAGATAATATTGCTGATGTATCGTTTTCATCAGTTTTTTTATTTCATCGCTCTGATAGCCCCACATAGTGAAAGCATTTGCAACCAAGAAAGAGCCCCGAGAACTAACCGCCGATGAAAAATCTCTGACAATACTTTGTTCATCCTGCCCTAACAGAATGTGCAACCCCAGATTCTCCTGATACAAATAAGCCAGCAGTGGAGCCCAGTCGAAGCAGAACAATGATGCGTAAAATAAATCCAAGTCTGGCTCAAACAAGAACAATGTGCTAATTTTGCAACGCTCATAAAGATAACCAAGGTGATAACCCAAACCGACCCCAAAGATCAATGCGCAGGGAACTTGATCTGGTACTTTAACGAGGTGTTCTGCCTGTGATGATATTTCATCCTTATAAATATTAAGATTGTTGAGGTGTTCAATATGAATAGAACCCATTGGATTCGCTTCCTGGCGGAAGGAAAATTTTGACAATACCCCCTTATCCATGAATTCAGCTACAAGTGTCTCACAGCTAAGATAGGGTTCAGCCCCATAAACAACGACGTCATCATCAAGCCATTTAAGGTTTGGTTGACCATTTTCAGTGCAGAAGAATTTGAACGGGCGGGCAGGCTGATAGGCCTCATACATGTCGGCGATATGGGGAATGTATTGGCGAAACGCCGCCATATTCTGTTCAAAACGCAGCGGCAGTGCGACCGCCATGGCCGCTTCTTGCTCGGCTTGCTGCTGCAGTCGCTGCGCCTCCTGCTCGGCTTTTGCCAGAGCCGCATCCAAATTGACTGACATCAGAACTCCTTGCTGTTCATACGATACGCTTGCCCAGCCTTATTGGCTTTACCGACTTGAGCCAGCTGTTTGAATACGATCTGGTGATGACTGGCCGCCAGGGCTTGCTGGCGTGCGTCCTCAATGGCAAGGGCGGCAGCCAGGGTGGCGACGGACTGTCGCTGCGCCGGCTCCGACTTGGCCAGCTGCACCAGACTCTCTATCAGAGCCAACCGTTCATCCATGCACTGCAGGGCCTCGTCATATTGCTGCTGCTCCAGCAGCTCCTCCATCAGGCTGACGTTGTCCAGCAGCGCCGCATCGAGGGCGGCGAGCGCGGTGCTCACAGCTCACCCAGCTGCTGGCGCATCTGAAAACCTTGCTGTTTCTCGGCCTCGGGCAGCTGATCCCAGGCGGATTTGATCGTCACCATCAGGTTCATGACCTCATCGAGGGGGGCAACATTCCGTGTCAGGCTGGCATCCCAGATCCGCTCATCCATATAGGCATAAAGACCGTGCAAGTCTTCGGAGATGGCGCCCTGACTCATATCGAGTGCATCTTGCAGCCCATGCAACAAGCCCTGGGCCTTGGAGACGGCGATGGACTTTGCCTCCATGTCTTGCCGCTCAATGGCGCCCTTGGCCTGCGCCAGGCGTTCGAGAAATCCCTGCATCATCAGCTGAATGACACGGTGAGGATCGGCAACCGCCAAATCCGCCGCTATGCTGGTTGCCTTATATGCCTTCAGATTACGGTGGTACATAAGATGAAACCTCGAAATATCACTCTCAATTATCTTTTATTTGCAATGCAGACAGGGCGGATGCCGAGTTGTTCATTTTGACCAACAGGGCATCTAGGCTGCCGTATTGGGCACGCAGCGCCGCCTCATATTTCACCAACTGAGCATTGGAGGTCGCTTCTTTCTGACCCAAGCTACGCAGATCAGAATTCAGAGTATCAGTACGCTGCGCCAGCATGCCTCCTGACTTGGTGTATTCTTTGAGCCCCTTGCTCAGAGAGCCGGCAAGACCCTTTTCATTGCCAAACAGGGCGACGACCTGATCGAAGTTCTTGTCGACCGCTTCGCCGAACTTTTCTTTGTCTAGAGACAATTTGCCCTTGTTATCCATCTTCATGCCGATTTCGAAGATGGTCGAATAGGTCGAACTGCTTTCAGACGGGCTGACCAGCAGATTGCTCATGAAGGTGCTGATGGCCCGTGTCGTGGAATCCCCGGCCAGTGCTCCGCCGTCATCCTGCTTCACGCCCCCGACGAAGCTGCTGCGTTTACCGAGTGTCCCTATCTTGTCCTGCAAGGCGTTGTAGCCATCGACGAACTGCTGTACCAGCTCCTGAATGGAGGTCTTGTCCGTCGTGATATCCACCTTGTTTGACTTCAGGTCGCCATTGCTGTCCTTGTCGGAGACCCGCAGCACCGTCAATTTCAGATCCTGAATGGTGTCATCGAAGACATTGGTATCACTCTTGAGGACGTTGCCATCGACCACGATTTCGGCGCTGCTCGCGGTTTGAGTCTGGCTCATGGCACTGCCGGCGGTGCCGGTCGAGAAGATATCCAGCTCGGCATTATCGCCTGTGATGGTCAGATCCTTGCCGTCGCCCGACACACCCGAGTCGATGATGAGTTTTGCCTTGCCATCTGCGGTATTGACTATGTTGACGCTCAGGCCGAAGTTGTCACCATTGCCGTTGATGCTCTTGCGGATATCCTGCAGGGTATCCCCCGCGTTCACATCTACCTTGAATTCCTTGTCACCCGCCTTGAAGGTCAGCTGACCATCCTGGGTGATCAGAGGGGCTGTCGAGCTGTCAAACACCCCTTCCTGTCGGCTCGTCTGTGCCAACTTATTGACGGTAATATTGTATTGACCATTGGAGCCGCCGCTCTTGCTCTCCATCTTCAGCACAGGATCATCTTTGTCTTGCGTGATATTGATAGCCCGTTTGTTGAACGCACCCGGGGCACTCAACTTGTCGAGGATGTCGGTGAAGGCGGAGATAGAGGACTTGAGCTGACCTACACCAGACAAGGTGATCTGGGTGCTGTTGCGTTTGGTGATGATCGGCTGCTGCAACTGGGCCTTTTTGGCGGCGACGCTCGCCGAGATCACACTTTCAAGATCGAGACCCGATCCTGCACCGGCGGAGGTAATCGCCATAACATGCTCCTGTCAATCAGCTAAAAAATATGTTCACACCTGACCATCGAACAACAGACCCGAGAGGTTGACACTATCGTTCCCCGCCTGCTCCATGGCCTGCAACCTCTTGTTTATCAAGAGGATCTCTTCACTCGGGATCTGGCGAATCACCTGCCTGGTATCGGCATCTATCACCTTGACCACGGGTTGATCGAACTCAGGCATCAGAGTGAAGTTGATGGTCCACCCCTTCACCTTGCTCAGGTTGGCCAGTTTCTCTTGCAATTCTTGGGCCTGCTTTTCTAGTTGCTCCTTCTCCATGCGCGATGCTGACGCCTTGATATGCGCTGCGGGTTCCTGCGATGCCTTGGTTGTCGGCTCGACACCTGCCTGTTCGTCCACACGCTCCTCAGCGATGGATGGAGAAACAGACATGGCGGCCTGAGGGCCGCCATGTTGAGTTAGCGTCGAAGTAACAGAGGGCATGGCTATCGATTCATTGGCCATCTGCTGCTCCTTCTATCAGTCAGTGGCTGTTGGAGATTCTGGCTTAACCCAGCAACTGCAGGGCTGACTGCGGACGCTGGTTGGCCTGGGCCAGGATGCTGGAAGCCGCCTGTTGCAGGATGTTCTGCTTGGTCATGTTGGCGGTCTCGGTGGCAAAGTCCGCATCACGGATACGGGAGCGCGCGGCGCTGACGTTTTCCGAAATATTGGCCTGGTTGCGGATAGTAGAATCTAGTCGGTTCTGTACAGCACCAAGCTCGGCACGTTTTCCGTCAACCACCTCAAGCATGGCATCAACAGCCCCAAGTACATCCTGAGCTTTAGTTTGAGTACTAATGTCTATACCTGTGGCACCACTAACGAAGATAGCAGTTTGAGCTGCTGCAAGAGCAATTCCTGAAACACTGAATCCATCTGTCTGGGATAGGCTGAAACTGATAGTCTGGTTGGCATCCGCCCCGACTTGGAAGGTACCGCCATAGCTCCCATTCAGCAGCTTGGTGCCGGCGAAGGTAGTGTCTTGAGAGATACGATTTATCTCGGAACCCAGCTGATTTACCTCTTTTTGCAGAGCTTCGCGATCCTTGGCGGAGTTGGAGCCATTGGCAGACTGCTGGGCCAGGGTACGCATGCGCTGCAGCATGCCGGTCACTTCATCCATGGCCCCTTCCGCGGTCTGTGCCAGAGAGATGCCATCATTGGCGTTGCGGTTGCCCTGATCCAGGCCGTTGATCTGAGAGGTCAGGCGGTTGGAGATCTGCAGGCCCGCCGCATCGTCCTTGGCGCTGTTGATGCGCAGACCGGAGGCCAAACGGGTGTAAGAGGTATCCATAGACTTGCTGGTATTCATCAAGTTGCGCTGGGCGTTCAGTGATGAAACGTTGGTGTTAATGAACATAGCCATAATTAATTCTCCTGAAGAACATGCGACTGCGGGTTGCGTCACCTAGACGACGTCCCACCGTTAGAAGAACAGGTTGAACGAGCCTGATTCTTCTGGCGGGTGTCTGTTTGAACGGACAGGCCACCCGCAGTAGTGCAAACGTTGGATTCCGAACACCCCTCGATTGCTTCACTTTATTTAACGGCTGCACAGCGACAAGCTTTAGGAAAATAATTGCCGAAGGCGGCAAGTTTTATCCGGCAAGCGGAAAACGGCAGGCACCCCATGTCCTTGGACACGACACCAGACCAGAAACCAACGTGGAGGGATGAATGAACATATTTGGCACAGTTTGTGCCTTACTATGGGGGAGTGGCGTCAATTTGACGGCACAATAAAAAATGGCCGGAAAACCCGGCCTAAAACGAGCATCTGCTCAGGAGAAGATGACCAAGCGTGACAGCACTGAACAGCTGTACAACACTTGGCTTTACTAGTAGAGAATAGATTCTCTCCCGATAGAACAGAGTGCGAATCGAACACCCCTTTGTTCCATCTCTTGACCAGGGCGGCCTGAACAACCGCCCTTTTCTTTTTCTCGGCACCAGAGCCCTTAGTTTTGCAGCAGGGAGAGCGCAGACTGCGGACGCTGGTTGGCCTGGGACAAGATGCTGGAGGCTGCCTGCTGCAGAATGTTCTGCTTGGTCATATTGGCGGTCTCGGTGGCAAAGTCTGCATCGCGGATACGGGAGCGGGCAGCTGAGACGTTTTCCGAAATATTGGCCTGGTTGCGGATAGTAGAATCTAGTCGGTTCTGTACAGCACCAAGCTCGGCACGTTTTCCGTCAACCACCTCAAGCATGGCATCAACAGCCCCAAGTACATCCTGAGCTTTAGTTTGAGTACTAATGTCTATACCTGTGGCACCACTAACGAAGATAGCAGTTTGAGCTGCTGCAAGAGCAATTCCTGAAACACTGAATCCATCTGTCTGGGATAGGCTGAAACTGATAGTCTGGTTGGCATCCGCCCCGACCTGGAAGGTGCCACCAAAGGAGCCGTCCAACAGCTTGGTGCCCGCGAAGGTGGTCGCACCGGCGATACGGTTGATCTCGGCACCCAGCTGATTCACTTCTTTTTGCAGGGCTTCACGATCCTTGGCGGAGTTGGAACCGTTGGCAGACTGTTGAGCCAGGGTGCGCATGCGCTGCAACATGCCGGTCACTTCGTCCATGGCGCCTTCCGCGGTCTGCGCCAAGGAGATGCCGTCGTTGGCGTTGCGGTTGCCCTGATCCAGACCGTTGATCTGGGAGGTCAGACGGTTGGAGATCTGCAGACCTGCCGCATCGTCCTTGGCGCTGTTGATGCGCAGGCCGGAGGCCAGACGGGTGTAGGAGGTATCCAGGGATTTGGTGCTGTTCATCATGTTACGCTGAGCGTTGAGCGATGAAACGTTGGTATTGATATACAGACTCATGATTTTTCTCCTAAGCTATTAAAATTTAACTTTAATTCACTCAGGCTTTATTGTGTTTTGTGCCTGATATGTTTAGTTAACGGCGCCTTTTCACAAGACTTTAATTTCTTTTTTCTGCCTTTCTGGCAGTAATCGCCGCCTAACCTATATATCGGCCTCTATTCCTCACCCTTGAGAAAAAAATCGGGATTTTTTGTCACCTGGCAGCCCGCCCCCCGGGCCATAGTGGCCACAGCCCGCATCAGACAAGGCGGGAGCGTGATCTTCACCCAGCCTTCAGAAACCGGCGCTGGCTCCCACTTTTGCACGCCAGCATTGCTCATCCCCACACCTTGCCCCTAAAATCGCCGCCCCATCATCTATTGGACGTGAGTTGTTCTCCATGCAGACACTGGTTGAGCAGATTGTTTACATCAGCGACATGTTTGGTACTGCGGTATTCGCGTTTTCGGGCGTACTGGTGGCGGGCCGTCTCAGGATGGACGGTTTCGGTGTCATGGTGCTGGCGGCGGTCACCGCCATCGGGGGTGGCACCATCCGCGACATGATCCTGGGGGCAACCCCCGTCTTCTGGGTGCGCGACCCCCTCTATATCTGGGTGGTCATTGCCACGGCGCTCATCGGCATGTGGATGGTCAAACTGCCCCGTCGCATGCCCTGGTACGTGCTGCCGGTGGCGGACGCCTTCGGGTTGGCGCTCTTTACCGTGATCGGGGCACAAAAAGCCCTCAACTTTGGTACATCTGGGCTTATCGCCGTATTGATGGGCACCATGACGGGGGTTGCGGGCGGCATGATCCGTGACGTGCTGGCCCGGGAAGTGCCCATGGTGCTGCAAAAGGAGATCTACGCCACCGCCTGCATTCTGGGCGGCATCCTCTATACCTTGTCGCTGGAGGTCGGGGTAGAGAGGGTCAGCGCCATGCTCATCAGCATGCTCGGGGTGTTTGGTCTGCGGGTGGCGGCCATCTACTGGCACCTCTCCCTGCCCACCTTCTCGCTGCAGCGCAACTGAGAAGCCTCAGAGTGGGCGAGATCCCATCCCGGCAGGGACAAGATTGAACCAAGCCGGCTTTTCTGTTGTCATACAGGGGTCGTTTCAAGCCGGAAAACCTCATGCAAAAACTTGGGCTCATTACCACGCTTGTTCTGATGATGGTGGCAGCGGCTCATGCGGGGGCACAGGCACTGTTCGGGCGTCTGGCATCCACCCCGGTGCAGCAGTTCAACCAGCAGATCCGTCAGGCGAGCAGCAGTCAGCAAGGCTGGGTCAACGACTATCGCGAAGTGGCTCGCCGCTTCGTCGGCCATAAAGATGTACCCACCCGTATCCATGCTCAACAGCTGGACAACGATCTGGTGCTCTCGGTGGCCCTTGATGGCCAGCGTAGCGACATGCTCTACATCCTGACCCTGTTTCGCAGCAACAACCTGTGGCAGATGCGTCAGGCCGAGATGGGCTGGCGCTGTCAGGGTCAGGAAACCTTCACCCCGGTCCCCTGCCCCTGAGCATCTACCTTCATCCGAGTGAAATAAAAAATCCGGCGCCTTGGCCGGATTTTTTATACGCGTCTTGCCGTCACATCACGGACGGTAGACCTTGACGTTGGCAAAGCCCTTCTCTTTCAGGTAAAGCGCCTGCAGTTTGCTCATCACGCCACGATCGCAATAGAGCAGGTAGGTCTTCTCTTTCGGCAGATCACCAAAGGCGGTGGCCAGCTTGAAGAAGGGGATATGCATGATCTCGCGCCCTTCCACCACCAGCGGCTTGTCGTCATGCTCCTCCATGGAGCGAATGTCCAGGATCACCTCGTCGTCACCGCTCTCGGCGGTGGTCTCTACCTCCTGCACCTCGGCGGCGGTCTCTTCACCGATGCGACGAATGTCGAGGTAACGGGCCTCGGCCACCACCTTGTCCAGAATGGCAAAGTCGAAGTTCTCCTCTTCCGCCTCGATGCGGGAGAGCTCGGCCTTCACGGTCGGCTTCTTGGAAATCACGCCGCAATACTCCGGCATGGTCTCCGCGAACTCCAGGGTACCGATGCGGCGGGCTTCGCTGATGATGTCCGGCTTGTCCCAGGTGATGAGCGGGCGCAGGATCACCTTGTCGGTCACCCGGTCGATGACGTTCAGGTTGGTGAGGGTCTGGCTGGAAACCTGGCCAACGCACTCGCCGGTCACCAGGGCCGGGATCTGGAACTCGTCGGCCAGCTTGGCAGCGGCACGCATCATCATCCGCTTGAGCACCACCCCCATCTGGCCGTTGTCGATCTTCTCGAGGATCTCGGCCACCACGGGCTCGAAGTCCACCGCGGTGAAGCGCACACGGTGGGAGGAGCCGAAACGGTTCCACAGGTGATAGGCCACCTGCTTGACGCCGATCTCGTGAGCCGCCCCACCCAGATTGAAGAAGCAGTAGTGCACCCGGCAGCCGCGCTTGATGAACTGGAAGGAGGCGACACCCGAGTCAAACCCGCCGGAGAGCAAGCTCAGCACATCTTCCTGGGTGGCGATGGGCATGCCGCTCAGCCCCTGGTGGATGGCGCTGACGATGAAAAGCTCCTCGCCATCGATCTCGAGGTTGATCTTCACATCCGGGTTCTTGAGGCGCACACCGTTGCTCACGCAGTGCTGGTTCAGACCGCCGCCCACGTAGCGTTCAATCTCCAGCGAGGAGAATTCGTGCTTGCCGTGGCGCTTGGCACGCACACAGAAGGTCTTGCCCTCGAGCTGATCACCCCAGACGGCTTTCACCTGCTCGAAGATGTCGTGCAGGTCGGTAAACTTGCTGGCCTGCACCTCGAGGAAGGCCTGAATGCCGGGGATGCAGGCCAGGGCTTCGATGGCCTGCTCGCGGAACTGGTCATTACGGGAGCTCACGATCAGCTTGTCCCAATCCATCCGCACCCGGGCATCGTCGTCGAAGCGGCGCAGGACATTGCGGATGTTGCCCTGCAGGATCTTGATAAAGCGCTGGCGAACCGACTTGCTCTTGATGGTGATTTCAGGGAACAGCTTGATAATGAACTTCATGGTAATGACTCGGGTGGCCTTGATTTAAGGGCGCGAATTATATCAGAACTTTGTGACCAGCGCCTACTGCATGAGCGGCTGCTCACATTCCCCCACGCAAAGTTTGCCGCATCCGGGCAATCATGCGTATATTCCCACCCCTGCATCCTGGCAACACAGCATCCATGAAAACCCATATCTACTACCCCGGCATGGAGGTACGCGACGAGCTCTGGCTCAAGTTTGCCCTGCTCTATCTGGAGCGGCTCGCCTTCGTCTTCACCGTCAGTGAGAAGAGCGGTCTCACCGCCCTGCTGGAGACCCTGCGCCAGCAAACCGACCTGCTGGCCGAGCCGCCACAACCCGCCTTCTTCGCCCATATCACGCCCCAGGTCGAGAGCCAGATTGCCGGCCTGGTCGCCCCCGATTTTGTCCGCCACAAGGTGTTTGGCAACAGGGAGCTCATCGCCCGCTGGCGTTCAGCCCCCAACCACGACTGCTTCTGCCCGGCCCAGGCGGGACTGGAGCGGCTGCACGGGTTTTGTCTGACCCACGGCTTTGCGACGCAGGATGAAGGGGGGATCAGAATGGCGCGCCGCTTTGCCAACCTGCTCTCCATGCGCCTCGCCCGTGAGTGGGCACTCGCCAATGACGGGGCGCTTATTACCGATCACGACTATCTCGACCGCCTGCTCCATCTGCTCGAATCCCGCTACCACAACCGGGGCGGCCAGGACTGCTTCCACCTCGAGATCCCGCTGCAAGTGCCCACTCACCTGGCCGACATCCCGTTGGCAGAGCTCATTGCCCTGCGGGGACGAAGCGGCTTTCGTCAGCAGCTCGCCGAGTTCCATCAGGCCCTCGATGCCCTGCTCGCCATGCTGGGCAGCGGCTACGCCGAACCCGCCGTGTTGACCCGCTTCGAGCAGGCCCAGCAGGGGTTCACACCCTTGCTGGGACCCGAGACCGTCACCCTGCCGCTCACCACGCTCGTCAGTACTGGCTTACCGGCCATGGCGATGATCCACCACCTCAAGGGGAGTCACCCACAGAGCGACCTGGTGTTTCATCCCATCAAGAAGAGCCACTTCCACCAGCGCAAGAGCCGGCATTTCTTCACCCGGCTGGGGCAGGTCAAGCCCTGACTCCCCGCCTCTGCCGGGGAATCGACAATCAACTGACGGCATCGGGACCATCACCGATGCCGTCAATATTCTGGCGCTCACCACGCCCTCAGGAGGGGTTTTCCAGCCGAAACTCGATGCGATCGCTGTTTCCCGCCTCATCCACCACCACCAGCTGATAGCGGCCCGCCTTGCTCACTACTTGATCCCCGTCCCAGCGCAGCCGCTGCCCGTTGAGAAACCATGCCGGCTTGCCGACACCGCCCAGCACCCTGGGCTGCAACCGATAGCGCTGACTGCGGATAAGGTTGCCCTCCCCCAGCGCTACGATACGAATGGGGGCCTGCTGCTCGGCGCTCTGCCCCTCCCCCGCGCAGCCCCTGGCAAGCAGCGCCTGACGCCGCTCGCCCGGTGAGCGCCATGGCTCCAGCGACAGCGGCCAGAGCGCTCTAAAAGCGGATTGTGCCGCATCGTGGCAGCGGGTCAGCGTCGGCTTGCCGTCGACAGTGAGCGCAACCTGGCGCAGCGGCGAGGGCCAATCCATGGGGTCCGGCAAGGTGGGAGGGTCGCGCCCTTCCAGCAACCAGGCGCTCTGATGCTGCAAACAGGCCTCAGGCAGGGTCGCGCTCCCCTTGCGCCCCAAGGGCCAGCAGATCTCCGCTTCGCTCACCGTGTTGGGTTGTGCCGGCAGGGGGCTGTTGTCCGAGAGCCGCGAATAGACAGAAAGCAGCAGCGGCACTGCCGCACTCTGTCCATAAAAGCCGGGCATGGGGGTGCCGTCGGGGCGCCCCAGCCAGACGCCGATGGTCCAGCGACCGGAGACCCCCATGGCCCAGCTATCGCGATAGCCATAGCTGGTGCCGGTCTTCCAGGCCAGTCGGTTGACCCGGCCAGTCGCCTCACTGGCAAAAGGTTGATCTGCCCGTCCCTGGGCACTCAAAATTTGCCAGATGATCCAGGCGGCCCCCGGGCTCAGCAAGGGGCGTGACACCACCTGCTGCCCCGCCAGCCAGACCGGCATCGCCACCTGCCCCTGCCGGGTCAGCGAGCTGTAGAGCGCCACCAGCTGCTCGAGCCGAATGCCCGCTGCCCCGAGCGCAATGGCCGGATTGGGCTTGTCGGAGAGGGCCAGCCTCACACCGGCGTTGTCGAGACGGCTGACCAGTTTGTCCGGCCCCAGCGCCTCCAGCACCTGCACCGCCGGCACGTTGAGGGATTGCTGTAGCGCCTGGGCCAGCGTCACCGGCCCCTGAAAGGCGCCGGAGAAGTTGGCGGGTCTATAGTCCGAGCCCAGCCTTGGCGCATCGGAGAGCAGGGAGGCCGAGTGCACCAACCCCTCGTCCATGGCCAGACCGTAGATGAAGGGCTTGAGGGTGGAGCCGGGAGAGCGGATCGCCTGCACCATGTCGAGGTAACCGTGGCGACGCAGATTGCCATACTCGGCGCTGCCCACATAGGCGCGCACCGCCATGGTTCTGTTGTCTACCAGGAGCAACGCCGCTGAGGTCTGCTCGGGGAAGCGGCGGATATAGCTTGCAACCCGCCCCTCCAGCCAGCGCTGCAGATCCCCGTCGATGGTGGTGTGCACCAGGGCCCCGGCCTGATGGTCGGCGGCGAGGCGGGCAAACAGCGGCGCCTCCATCGGCGTGAAGTGACCGCGGGCCAGCACCGGCTCGATGCGTCCCTCCAGCCACACCTGTTCGGGCCAGATACCTTGCGCTACCAGCCGCTGCATCACCTTGTCACGGGCGGCGCGAGCCCGCTCGGGATGCCGGTCCGGCCGGTTGCGGCTGGGAGCCTGCGGCAGCACCGCCAATAGCGCCGCCTCGGCATGGGTCAGCTTGGCCGCACTCTTGCCGAGATAGGCAAAACTTGCCGCCTGCACCCCCTCAAGATTGCCACCAAACGGCGCCCGGTTGAGGTAGACGGTGAGCAAGGTGCGCTTGTCGTAGTGCCACTCCAGCTGCAGCGCACGGGCCATCTGGCGCAGCTTGCCGGGCACGCTCCTGTGGTAGGGCTCGATAAGACGCGCCACCTGCATGGTGAGGGTCGAGCCGCCCGACACGGCGCGCCCGTAGCGCAACCACTGCCAGACCCCGCGCACCATGGCCACCGGATTGACCCCGGGATGACGCCAGAAGTAGCGATCCTCGTAGCCCAGCAGCGCCTCGATATAGCGAGGGGAGACCTGCTCCAGGGTCACGGGGTAGCGCCACACGCCGCTGGTATCGGCAAAGGCGCGCAGCGGTCGCCCCTTCATGTCGAGCACCACCCGTGCATAGGCAGGGTCGAGTGGCGGCGGCGGGAAGAGTCGATCCAGCGCCAGCAATGACAGCAGCAGTGCGACAATCCCCAGCACCGAGACACGCAGCCAGCGTGGCAGGTGACCAAGCCAGCGCCAGCAAGCGTGGCCAGTGCGACCCAATTTCAGCCAGCCACGCTGCCAGAAAGTGAGCGGGTGAACCCGCTCAAGGGAGGGTTTGTTACTCAGAGATGATCACCTCGTGGATATCCTCACCCACAGCCCGGATCTCGGGTCGGTACATATCCTCCACCTGAGTCGGCGGCACCTGATAGCGACCCGGCGTCACCGCCCGCATCAGGTAGACCAGTTGCTGGTTGCTCCCGGCACTCAGATCCAGCGCTGCCGTGTAGCGGTCATCGCGAAACTCCTGATGCTTGAGATAATCGTTCCACTCGCTCTGCCACGCCGGTTTCCCCTCGATGGAGAGCTCTTCGAGCTTGATGCTGTTGCCAAGGGCCGGGTTCTCCAGCTCAAAGCCTGCGGGCACCATCTCCACCAGCAGGGCATCGGGCACCGCCGATTCGCTGCTGACATTGAGCCGTACCACCACCAGATCGCCCACCTTCACTGTGGCGGGATCAAACCGCTGACCGTCGCTGTTGAACCAGCTGCGGGTCACGCTTATCCCCTTGCTGATCCGTGCCGGTGCCTGTTCGGGGTAACCGACCAGAGTGCGCTGCACATAGAGGGATCCCTTGCCCTCGTTGGTGACGGCGCTCGCCGCCAGTGCCTCGGGGGTGCCCTGCTGTAGCGGAGCCGAACCGCTCAGGGATCCACTGCCAAGAGAGGAGGTCACCCTGGCCTGCCAGTCGACGGCCGGATCGACGCGGGCGAGTCGCAGCAGAGCGAGCCGCTCCTGGGTACTGAGCCACTGACGGTGAGCCAGGGTATCGGCCACCTTGGCACTGAGGGCCGGCCAGATCTCCGCAGCCAGCTTGTGCTGGCGCAGCATGGAGAGCTCGAGGGCTTCATCGCGCAACGGTGAGCCGTAATCTCCCAGATAATCATCCCCGCGCTCGGTCGCCAATGCCCGGCTGAGGGCCTTGGCGGCATTCTGCTCATCCCCCATGGCCGAGAGCGCCAGCGAGAGGTGCAAGAGTGGCAAACCGGAGCGAGCGTGATCGGCCTGCTGCTCCCAGACAAGGCGCAGGGTAGCGAGCGGCGCCTTGCCCACCCGGGCCAGCACATAGGCACTGTAGGCCTGATAGGCCAGCCGGCTGTGCTCGGGAGCACTGCTCCAGCGCTCACCATACTGACTGTCGGTAAGATAGCTCTGCAACCGGTTCAGCGCCTGATTGAGCATCGCCTCCGGCACGGAGTCGCCCGCCTCCTTGCGCGCCAGCAGATAGTCGGCGGCATAGGCGGTGAGCCACTGCTCCTCGTCGGAGCGACCATCCCACAGGCCAAAACCGCCGCTTGGCAGTTGCAACCGCTGCAGCCGTTGCAGCAGGGCGCGTTGCACATCCGCCTCACTCGCCGCTTTCTTGCCCGCTGCGAGTTTGCGCCAGACGGCCCGCTCATCGGCCGTGGTCAGCAAGTAAGGCCAGGCACGGGACAAGGTCTGCTCCAGACAGGCATAGGGGTAGTCGGCCAGCGCCTGCCACTGGGCTGCCGGATCCCAGGGTGGAGTACCGGAGAGGCTGAGCAGCCCCTGCAGGTTGGCGCGATCCAGACCGGCCAGCTCAGCTGGCGCAAAGCTCATCTGCTGGCCGGGGGCCAGCATCTGGTAACGCTGGCGAGTCTCGGCCGGCCAGGGGGAGCGCAGCGGCAGAGACCAGTCGCGGCTGATGGCAAAATCCTTGCCGCTAGCCGCCAACTGCAGGCTTGCCACGCCGCTTGCTCCGGTCACGGTGAGCGGCAGGGTCAACCACTGCTCCTCGCCATTTTTAAGGGACAGGGTGCCGGGCAGCTCGCCGTTTGCCTTGAGCCCGCCATTGAGGGTCCAGACAAGGGAGAGGGTCTGATCCTCGCCGCTCATGTTGCGCAGCTGCACCAGCGCCCGGGTCTCATCCCCTTTGGCGCCAAAGCGCGGCCAGCCAATCTCGGCCACCAAGGGCGCCACCACCTTGACGGCGCGCTCGGCCTCACCGACCTGCTGTTCGTTCCACGCCAGCGCCATCAGCGCCAGCTCGCCGTTGAAGTTGGGCAGCTCGAGCGGGATCACCGCCTTGCCCTGCTCATCAAAACTCACCTCGCCGCTCCAGAGCGCGGCAATCTCGACCCGGCTCTCCAGCGCGCCGCCCTTTTTCAGCGGCGCCCGGTCACCCCCGTAGTTGAGGCGGGCCAGCTTGCCATCCTGCGGCGGGATCACCTGGCCATAGTTGTCGAACAAATCCTGGGCGAAGCGCTTGCGACCAAAGAAGATCTCGAACGGGTCGAGGGGCTGGTAATCGCTGATATTGAGCACGCCCCGATCCACCGCCGCCAGCACCACGCGGCCCTGACTGTTGGGGGTAGAGGTGGCGGTCACCTCCAGTCGAGTGAGCGGCACCGCTTTGTCCGGCGCGCTCAAGGTGAGCGGCAGACGGCGCGCTTCCCGATCCAGGGTGAGCGGCACCAGACCGACCGAGCGCAGGCTCTGCACACTCTTTTGGCTCACCGGCTTTGAGTCACTGTCTGGCGCGGCGATCTGGGCCGAGATATGCAGATCATGACGCTGCCACTCGGGGCTGACCGGGATCTCGAACTCGCCGCGGGCATCCTTGGCATCGCCACCGGCCCCCTTGAGCTCGATACGCTGCCACCAGCGCAGGCCGTCACCATCTTCCACCAGCAGCAACCCCTTGCCGGGGCGCGGGGCCACCAGGGTCACTTTGGCCTTGTCACCCGCCTGATAGGCGCGCTTGTCGAGGGTGATGGCAATCTTGTCAGGCCGAGCCTGCTCGCCACCGCCGCCCCAGGCGTAGCTGCCGATCTCCACCCGCAGGCTCGATTGATGGCCCTGACTGTTCTCCACCTCCAACCGATACCAGCCCGCCGCCAGTGGCAGCGTGAGCAGGGTCGGCCCCTTGCCATCCAACTGCAGGGTCTGCTCCTGTTCCAGATAGGGCTGGCTGTTGAACTCGTACTTCCACCCCTCCCCATCGGCGTAGTGCCAGTAGTAGTCGCGGTACTCGTTGATGAGGCGCACTTTCACCGACCCCGCCACCGGCTGGCCTTGCTCATCGAGGTTGAGGATCTGGAAGGGGAGCGGCTTGCCCCCTTCCACCCGATCCGCCACAAAATCGGCCTTGAGCGCCGGCCACTGGCTGCCCGCGGGCCAGCCATACTGGGTGCGGCTGCGATTGACGGCGCGGCCACCGGGCTCGGAGAGCGACACCCGATAAGCCACCTCCAGCGGCCCGAGGGCACGCACCCCGTCGAGCTCATCAGCTAACGAAAAAGTCCCCTGCCCCTGCGCATCCAGGGTGAGATTCAGCGGCTCGAGATCCTTGGCCTGCTCGGCGAGCAGCGCGTTACCCAGCGTGAACTCCTGCCACTGGGTAAAGGGCATGGTGGCGCGGCTGATTTTCACCTCCGCCTTCGCCTTGGTGGCACTCGCAGGTGCGCCGTAGAGATAGTCCCCTTGCAGCGGCAGAGTGAGGGCGGCGTCTAGACTCGTCACTTCCCCATCCGGCCCCTTGCCAAGCTGCAGTTTCAGCCGCTCCGGCAGAAACTCCTCCACCAGAAAAGGCCACTCGAAGCGGCTACCGGCCGCGGTCTTGAGGTTGATGGTCCAGCGCCCGAGCGGCGCATCCTCCGGCAGGCGCAGACCGTAGTGGGCCGCGCCAAGGTTGTCCGGCAGCAGCCGTTTCTGTTCGAGCAGCTGGCCGTCCGGCTGTTTCACCTCCAGCTCTACCGCCATGCCCGGCAGCAGCTGGCCATCCTGCCTCTTGAGCAGGATCTCGCTGTCGAGCCGCTCGCCGGGGCGATAGAGGTCGCGTCCGCTGAACAGATAGAGCTGCTGGGCCTGCCAGGGCTGGGTGCCGAGATCGAAGGTGGAGAGATCGAGCGCCGCCCCATCAAGGCGCAGCACCGCCAGATGGTTGCCCTGTTCGGCCAGCAGCAGGCGAGCCCCCTGCACCTGATCGAAGCGGCGATGGCCTTGGGGGTCGGTGGTTTGCACCTGCAGCCGGTTGCCCTTCTCGTCGAGCAAGGAGAGCTGCACATCCTTGAGGGGGTCGGCGCTGGCCAGGGAGCTGACGAACACCTCCAGCTCATCGCGGTAACGGCGGGCACTGAGCCCCATGTCGCTCACCGCAAAGTAGGTGGTCTCCTTGCGCCAGTCGTAGTTGCCAAGGGGTGACATCACCGCAAAGTAGACGCCAGCCTGGGCCAGCTGCGGCTCCTTCACATTGATGAGGCGGGTCTCGCGCCGGTTGGCATCGAGCTCCAGCGCATAGCGGCCGCTGAACACCCGCTTGGTCCGCTTGGTGATCTGTTCAAGCTCCCAGTTGCCCATGCCGGCACCGGGGCGATACTCGGCCAGGAAACGGGGCAGATACTCCGCATCGACCCGGAAGAAGTCGATATTGACCTCGTCCACATTGACCGCGCTGATGGGCAGGCGCAGCTCGTCGCGCAGCGGCAACACCATGCCGCTCGCGGTAAACGACGCCCCCGCCTCCAGCGGCCGAGTCTTGAGGGTCCAGCGCTGGGGGGATGGGCCCAGCCCAGCCTTGAGGCTCACTTCATAGCTCTTGTCGGGCTGAACGTTCGGGAAATAGAGGGTGCGACCATCGTCGGCCAGGATCCACTCCCCCTGCACCTGCTTGCCCCCTTCACTGACCCCGAGCCAACTCTGCCAGTTTGCCTTGGGCACCAAGGGGCCGGAGAAGACCAGCGCCAGCGCCGGGGCATCCCGATACTGGCGGGTATTGGCCTGCACCACGGAGGCGGGCGCCCCCGCATCCTGCCGGGCCATCGGGTCAGTCGTCGGCACCTGGCTGGCAGGTTTGTCGGGGCCGCAACCGGCCAGCAGCAGCGCCGCCAGCCAGGCCACACGGGGAAGACGAGTCACGGGGCAGGAGAGAGAGAGGTGCATGGTGTTCATCCCGGGTTGGATCGCCGCAGCGCAGGAGCCAATAGAATAAAGCGTCGCTCCCGGGAACACCAACTGCCATGTCGGCGGCATCGGCCCCTGATGAAGAAACGGGCCACTCACTGGAGTGGCCCGTTTGCATACAGAGTGATCAATCGGGCCATTTCAGCCTGGAGGATCTACTCGGCGATCACCGTCTGCCAGGTCTTGAAACCGCCGGAGAGGTTCTTGACCCGAAAACCGTGCTGGCTCAGCAGGCGGCAGGCCACGTGACCCCGCAGTCCCACCTGGCAGCTGATGAGCAGCTCTTTATCCTTGGGCAACTCATCAAGACGGCTGCGCAGCTCGTCCAGAGGAATGTGCAGCGCCCCCGGGATGCGGCCCAGCTTGTCGAGCTCGGGGCCATTGCGTACATCCACCACCTGCTGATGGGGGTGGCGAGCCTGCACCTCGGCTGCGTGGCAGAGCAGGGTGTCCCCCTTCAGGTGGTTGCTCGCCACGAACCCGGCCATGTTGATCACATCCTTGGCCGAGCCAAAGGGCGGCGCATAGGTGAGCTCCAGATCCTGCAGATCAAACACGGTGAGACCGGCGCGCTGGGCCACCGCCAGCACGTCGATGCGCTTGTCGATGCCATCCTTGCCGATGGCCTGGGCGCCGTAAATCTTGCCATCGGGGGCAAACAGCAGCTTGAGGCTGACCGGGTGGGCGCCGGGATAATAGCCGGCGTGGCTGCCCGGGTGGACATAGACCTTCTCGAACGGCAGCCCCAGCTGCACCAGCCGCTTCTCGTTCAGCCCCGTGCTCGCCACCGCCAGATCGAACAGCTTGCAGATGGCGGTCCCTTGCGTCTTCTTGTAGGTTTCGCTTCGCCCCAGCATGTTGTCGGCAGCGATGCGCCCCTGGCGGTTGGCGGGGCCCGCCAGCGGGATCAGCACGGACTCGCCGGTGACGAAGTCGGTCTCCTCCACCGCGTCCCCCACCGCGAAGATGAAGGGATCCGAGGTGCGCATGCCCGCATCCACCTTGATGCCGCCCCGCGGTCCCAGCACCAGCCCCGCCTTGGCGGCGAGCAGGGTCTCGGGCTTGACGCCGATGGCGAGGATCAGCAGGCCGGTGTCGAGATGAGAGCCGTCGCTCAGGGTCAGGCGCAGTCCACCCCGCTGGGCGGTCGCCACGGCGGCGGTCTTCTCGGCAGGCACCTCCAGGCTTTCGATGGCAGCAAGGCCGGTGCGCAGGCGAAGATCGACCCCCTCTTCGCGGATGCGGGCGTGGAGCAGGTTGGCCATCTCCTTGTCCACCGGCGCCATCACCTGATCGGAGAGCTCAAGCAGGGTGACATCCAGCTTGCGCTGGTGCAGCGCCTCCATCATCTCCAGCCCGATGAAACCGCCCCCCACCACGGTGACGTGGCGGGGCTTGTCGTGCGCCAGCGCCGCCAGGATGCGATCCATGTCGGGAATGCTCCGCAGGGTGTGTACCCCCGGGCTGTCGATGCCCGGGAAGGGAGGCCGGATGGGCGCAGCGCCCGGGCTCAGCAGCAGCACGTCGTAGGCTTCGCGCCGCTCTTCGCCGGTCAGCAGGTTGCGTACCAGCAGGCTCTTGCCGGCCCTGTCTATCTCGATGACGTCGTGAAACACCCGCACATCCACGTTGAAACGGCGCTTGAAGCTTTGCGGCGTCTGCAGCAGCAGGGCATCCCGATCCGGGATATCCCCCCCGATGTGATAAGGCAGACCGCAGTTGGCGAAGCTCACGAACTCGCCCCGCTCGAGCATCACGATCTCCGCCTCTTCGCTCAAACGGCGGGCACGGGCGGCGGCGGACGCCCCCCCGGCCACACCACCCACAATCAGGATCCGTTTCATCTGCAAGACTCCACTCAACAGGAAATGACCAATAAATTAGACTTATCTAATTTAGAATTCAATGAAATTTTGTTTGCCACGGATTTGCAGTATTCTTGCCCTCCGACAATTGCTCAACAGGATAGTGTCAGTTCATGTCGTCTACCGCGCTCAGCCATCTTCCGACCGCCAGCCAGGCGCCCCTGTTTTTCCGCCTGGATACCCGTAGTCAACGGCTGGTCGCCCTGACCGATGTGATGCAGACGCCGCTCCACTGGCTCGACGAGCCCCGCAGTGCCTGGCCGGCCCAATTGCCGGACGCCCTGCGCCAGCCCATCGAGCAGCGGCTGGCCAGCGGCAAGGGGGGCAAGCTGGTGCTGCGCTTTGACGCTCTCCTCTGGCACATTTCCCTCTCCCACGAGCAGGACGCCTTCTGGCTCATCTGCCTGCAGACCCAGTCCCAGGAGAGTGCCGCCAGCCTGTCCTTGCAACTGCCGCGCCTGAGCCAGATGGCCAGCCAGCAGCAGTATGACGCCATGCTGGAGAGCCTCAAGGAGTGCCTGGGGGCCGATCGCCTGATCCTCTGGCACTACCAGGCCCATGGCGCCCTTGGCGGCGAACAGCTGACCCCGGTCTTCACCCTGGGGGTGGACGCGCTCGGTGCCATTCGCGGAGACAGCCGCTACATCCGAGCCCTGCGCGCCCGGGGCGCCCTGAGCTTCTCGGAGGCGGCCCACCAGCCCATGTTGAGCCAGCACTACTATCTGGCCGATGCCAATGTCTGCTCCCGCCTGGACGGCGCCTTGCTGGAGCAGGAGAAGCTCATCGGCGTGCTCAGCCTGGAGTATGCCGAGAACACCCTCATCAGCGATGACACCCTGCAACTGGTGCGTCATTGCGCCCGCTTGCTCGGCCACTGGCAGCCGGACCCCGTGGCGACCGACACCCCGGACCTCGCGCCTCCCCCGGGGCTTGCCAACCTGACCGGCAACGACTACTGCCGCGCCCTGCTGCGATGGGCCATGGGCCTGAGCGGTGCCCACAGGGGCTGGATCGGCGAGTTTCAGCCTCGCGGCCAGGATCTCTGGCTCATTCCCCGCTGCGTGGTGGAGGGGGATGCTTTCGCCGTCGTCAAACCCATGCCCATGGACATCGGCCCGGGCCGGGAGATCTTCCAGCACGGGCAGAGTCTCTACGTGGAAGATCTGGCCCTGCGCTATCCCCAGTCCAGCCAGCTGCTGGCCCTCGACGCCAAGGCCTATGTCGGCATCCCCTTCCCGGGGCCAAACGGTCTCCCCCTGGGACAGCTCACCCTGCTGCTCGCCACCCCTCTGGCCGATCCCGCGCCCCTGCTGGACGTCCTCTACGAACAGCGCGAGCGGGCCGCCAGCGAGTTGCAACGCCTGGCCAATGACGATGCCCTGCGCCTGGCCGAAGTGGCCTTCAACACCCACGACGGCCTGCTGGTGATGGATCACGGGGGCATCATCCTCAAGGTCAATGCCTCCTTCAGCCGCATCACCGGCTTTGCCAGCGAGGAGATGCTGGGCCTGCACATCGACGCCCTGAGGCCCACCTACTATGGCGACACCCTCAAGGAGGAGGTGATCGCGGCGGTCAACCGGCAGGGATACTGGCTCGGGGAGGAAAAATGTCTGCACAGGGAAGGACACCTCTTCCCGGTGCGGCTCATGGTGAGCGGGGTCAAGGACGAGGAGGAGGAGATCAGTCACTTCGTCTGCAGCTTCCACGACATCACCCAGGAGAAAGAGACCGCCCGCCACATCGAGCGCCTCGCCTACTACGACGACCTGTGCGATCTCTACAACAGGCGTAGCCTGACCGACATCATGCAGCGCACCCTGCAGGCCCCGAGTGGTCAGTGGGGGGCCCTGCTGCTGCTGGATCTGGACAACTTCAAATCCATCAACGACTCCCTCGGTCACGCCTGCGGCGATCTGCTGCTCCAGGCCGTGGTGGTGCGACTCAAGTCCCTGCCCCAGGAGAACCTGGTGCTCGCCCGCACTTCGGGTGACGAATTTGCCCTGTTCTTCACGGCACTGGGCCAGGGCTATATCACCGCCAAGATCCTGGCGGAGCACTTTGCCCGGGAGCTGATGGGGATCTTCCGTGCCCCCTTCGACATCGGCGATCACAAGCTGCACTGCAGCGCCTCCGTGGGGATCAGCCTGTTCAGCGATGACGACAAGGATCACCTTGTCCTGATGCAGCAGGCCGATACCGCCGTCCACATGGCCAAGCGCGCGGGCCAGGGCAACCATATCTTCTTCAGTGAAGCCATGGCGGAAAAAGAGAAGAGCAAGCTTTCTCTCAACAACCAGCTGCGCGATGCCCTGCGCAACAACGAGCTGGTGCTGCACTACCAGCCCCAATACCGGGTCGACAACGGCACGCTCTCGGGCATAGAGGCGCTGCTGCGCTGGCAGAAGGCCGACGGCACCATGGTGCCACCCGGGGAGTTCATCCCCATCGCCGAGGAGACCACCCTGATCCAGGAGATAGGCTACTGGGTGATGAAGACCGCCTGCGCCCAGTACAGCTTCTGGCTCAACAACGGTCTCGCCATCCCCCATCTGTCGGTCAACGTCAGCGCCCGCCAGTTCCACACCGCCGGTTTCGTGCAGCAGGTGGAGTACATTCTGCGGGACACCGGGGTGCCCCCGTCGCGCCTGCTGCTGGAGATCACCGAGTCCGTGGTGCTGGAAAACCGGCTGGAGAGCATCGCCAGGATCCGCCAGCTCAAGGCCCTCGGCCTGCTCATCTCCATCGACGACTTCGGCACGGGCTACTCGTCCCTGGCCTATCTGCGGGATCTGCCCGCCGACGAGGTGAAGCTCGACAGAAGCTTCATCCAGACCCTGGTCCACAGCGAACAGGACAAGGCCATCGTCAAGGCCATCCTGGATCTCGCCCGGGTGTTTCGTTTCACCGTCACCGCCGAAGGGGTGGAGGAAGAGGAGCAGCTCGCCGTGCTCAAGGCCCTGGGATGCCAGCATTATCAAGGCTTCCTCACCAGCCGGCCGCTCCCCGTCAAGGCACTGGAGAGCCTGCTGGGTGCCACCCCTGCGGGCTAAACTGGTAGGATTTATAGGGCTTTCTGTCATAAAATAACGACCGCTCGAACCTTGTCCGCACCATTGGAGTCGTCTATGTCAGTCATTAACCGGATCCCCGCCGTTGAATCCAAGGGACCTGCCACCCCCGGCACGCAGCGGATCCCGACCGTTGAAGCCAGCGACACCGGCACTACCGACATCATTGGCCGGATCCATTCCGTCGAGACCTGCGGGACCGTCGACGGCCCCGGCATCCGCTTCATCGTGTTCATGCAGGGCTGCCTGATGCGCTGCAAGTATTGTCACAACCGGGACACCTGGGACACCCAGGGCGGCCGCGAGGTCACCGTGCCCGAGCTGATGAAGGATCTCACCAGCTATCGTCACTTCATGAATGCCTCCGGCGGTGGCGTGACCGCCTCCGGCGGCGAGGCCATGCTGCAGCAGGAGTTCATCGCCGAACTGTTCACCGCCTGCAAGGCCCAGGGGATCCACACCTGCCTCGACACCAACGGTTTCGTGCGTCACTACGACGAACTGCTCGACCGGGTGCTGGACAACACCGATCTGGTGCTGCTCGACATCAAGCAGATCAACGACGAGAAGCACATTCCCCTCACCCACGTCAGCAACAAATACACCCTGGAGTTCGCCCGCTACCTGGCCTCCCGCGGTCAGACTATGTGGATCCGCTACGTGGTGGTACCCACCTGGTCCGACGATGACGAGAGCGCAGAAGGACTCGGCCAGTTCATCGCCGAGCTGGGGGAGTGCGTCGAGAAGGTGGAGCTGCTGCCCTACCACGAACTTGGCAAGCACAAGTGGGACGTGCTGGGAGATACCTATGATCTGGTCGGCATCAAGCCCCCCAGCAAGGAGACCATGGACAGGGTCCAGGGCATCCTTGGCAAGTATCACCCCAACGTGAAGTATTGAGACAGGAGGCCGCCCGGCAGAGGGCGGCCTCTTTTCATTGCGCTGGCGTTCGCCACGGCGCCATCACCGACAGCCGCATCCGGGGGAACCGCTCATGAGTGAAGGACAAGTCGCCGCCCTCCTGCTCTGGCTGGTGCTGCTCGCCTTCAGTCTGAACGCCTCCCTGCTGCGCACCCTTGGCGCCCACCCGCTCTATCAGCATCTTTGCCTCGGCGGCGCCATCGTGCTGGTACCGCTGTGGACCTTGCGGGCCGGGTTGCACGAGGGGCTCGAGATCCACTTTCTCGGCCTCACCAGCCTGACCCTGTTGCTGGGCTGGCGCCTCGCCCTGCTCGCCCCCTGCCTCACCCTGCTGATCCTCGCTTACTTCGGGGTCATCCCCCTGACCGACATCGGCTGGCAAGCCCTCATCGGCGTCGCCCTGCCGGTGGCCACCAGCTGGCTACTGTTTCTGGGGAGCTGGGCCTGGCTGCCTCGCCACCTCTTCGTCTATCTGTTCGTGGCGGCATTTCTCGGGGGGGCGCTGAGCATTTCGGCCAAGGTGATCGCCAGCGCCCTGCTGATGGGGGTGAGCGGCACCTACTCCTGGCACACCATCAGCGCCGACTACCTCTCCATCTGGCCGCTGCTGCTCTTCCCCGAGGCGCTCCTCAACGGCATGACCATGACCCTGCTCGCCGTCTATCGCCCCCACTGGGTCAACACCTTCTTCGACAGGGAGTACCTGGGGCGCTGAGCCTGCCCGTGGTCCATAAAAAAAGCCCGCAGTTGCGGGCTTTTTCTCTGCTGGCAGTCAGACGCTGCGCGGGCGCAGGTGGGCATGCCAGCGGGCTTCCCACTTCTTGAACAACCAGACGATGACGAAGGTGAGCAGCATGTAGAGCAGACCTGCGGTCAGGAACGCCTCGAACGGGCTGTAGTAGCGGGAGTTGATGATCCGCGCCGCCCCCGTCAGATCGACGATGGTGATGATGCCCGCCACCGCCGACCCCTGCAGCATGAAGATCACCTCGTTGCTGTAGGCCGGCAGCGCACGGCGAAACGAGTTGGGCAGGATGATGCGGGTGAGGGTCTGCCAGCGGGTCATGCCGAAGGCGCTTGCCGCTTCTATCTGCCCCTTGGGCATGTTCATCACGGCGCCACGCACTATCTCGGCGGTGTAGGCACCGGTGTTGAGAGTGAACGCCAGCAGGGCACAGAACCAGGCTTCCGAGAAGAGGGACCAGGCCGCACTGTTCTTGAGCCACTCCCACTGGGCAGCGCCGTAGTAGATGATGAAGAGCTGCACCAGGAGCGGGGTGCCACGGAAGAAGTAGATATAGGCCCAGATTGGCCCCTTTATCAACCAGTTGCGGCTGTTGCGCAGTATGCCCATGGGCACTGCCAGCATGAGCCCCAGCATGAGCGAGGCGGCCACCAGCCAGATGGTGGTATAGAGCCCCTCCCAGTAGGTGGGCCACTCCTTGAGAATGATCGAGAAATCCATGGCTTACCTCGTCTTGATGGCGTAGTGACGCTCGGCCCACTTGAGCGCCGAGGTAGAGACTGCGGTGAAGACCAGGAAGATCAGCGCCACCGCCATGTAGAAGGTGAAAGGCTGCTGGGTCGAGCCCGCCGCGAGCGACGCCTTTCGCACCATGTCATCGAGCCCGATGATGGAGACCAGGGCCGTGGTTTTCAGCAGCACCAGCCAGTTGTTGCCAAACCCGGGCAGGGCGTGGCGCATCATCTGGGGAAAGAGGATCCGCACAAAGACCTGGCTTGCCCGCATGCCGAAGGCACGGGCCGCCTCGAGCTCCCCCTTGTCCACCGCCAGGATGGCGCCGCGGAAGGTCTCGGTCATGTAGGCACCGAAGATGAAGCCGATGGTGGCGACCCCGGCCGCAAACGGGCTGATGTCGATGTAATCGGGCAGCAGGGAGACCCACTCCTGGTTCGGGTTGCTCGCCAGCAGGTGGTTGTTGTAGGCCTCGTTGACCCAGGTGCAGATCCCGTTGATGAGCACCTGGCCGCCGAAGAAGAGCAGCATCATCAGCACCAGATCCGGGATGCCGCGAATGACGGTGGTGTAGGCCGCCGCGATGCCGCGTGCCCACTTGTAGGGAGAGAGCTTGGCCAGGGCCCCCAGCATGCCGAGCACCAGGGCCAGCAGCAGGGAGGCGAGCGCCACCTCCAGGGTGATCCAGGCCCCCTCCAGCAGAGAGGTTTCGTATCCTTTCAAATCAAACATATGCAATGCAGCTCCATCGCAATCGGGCCCGTCACTCCCAGCGGAAGGCAACGGGCCCGATGACTACTGACGGGATCAACCTGTCGTTGTTCGCCTGACGTCGGCTTACTCGCCGTACACGTCGAAGTCGAAGTACTTGTCGTTGATTTCCTTGTACTTGCCATTGGCACGCAGGGCCAGAATGGCGGTATTGAATTTCTCTTTCAGATCCTTGTCAGCCTTGCGCACCGCGATGCCGGCACCCTCGCCAAACCACTTGGGATCGGTCAGTTTCGGGCCGATGAACTCGAAGGCATCGCCCCCTTCCTTCTTCAGCAGGCCGTCGCTGATGGCGGCGGAGTCGGCCATCACGTAGTCGACACGGCCGGATTTCAGATCGAGGTAGGCTTCATCCGCAGTGCCGTAGCGCTTGATGGTGGCGTTGGGGAAGTTGTCGGTGATGTAGGTATCCATGGAGGTGGCACGCTGCACGGCGATGGTCTTGCCGTCCATGAAGGCCTTGTCAAGCTGGATCTCGGTCCCTTTCTTGGCGGCGAAGCGCGCCGGGATGTGCTGGTACTTCTGGGTGAAGTCCACCTTCTTCTTGCGCTCTTCGGTGATGTCCATGGTGGCGATGATGGCGTCATACTTGCGCGACAGCAGCGCCGGAATGATGCCGTCCCAGTCCTGCTTGATCAGGGTGCACTTCACTTTCATCTCTTCGCACAGGGCGTTGGCGATGTCGATGTCGAAGCCTTTCACCTCGCCGCTCGGCTCGGTCCAGGAGAAGGGGGGATAGGCCCCTTCCACCCCGATCCGGACCTCTTTCCACTCCTTGGCCATCAGGCTACCGGAACACAGGGCCGTCATCACGGCAGTCGCCAGCATCAGCTTGTTCATGTATCTCTCCTTGATAAACACGTCGATCGTTGAAAGTACGGATGGTTTAAATTGAATCCCGTCCATCAATAGATGGACGAGATGAATTGCTTGAATCGCTCCGACTTGGGATGGGCGAAGATCTCCTTGGGATTGCCCTCCTCCTCCACGCGCCCCTGGTGCAGGAACATCACCTTGTTCGACACGTCGCGGGCGAAGGACATCTCGTGGGTCACCACCATCATGGTACGCCCCTCTTCCGCCAGCTCGCGCATCAGGCCAAGGACCTCCCCCACCAGTTCAGGGTCGAGGGCCGAAGTAGGCTCGTCAAACAGCATCACCTCGGGCTCCACCGCCAGCGCCCGGGCGATGGCGGCCCGCTGCTGCTGACCGCCGGAGAGGTGACCGGGATAATAGTCGCGACGCTCCCACAGCCCCACCCGGTTGAGCAGATGCTCCGCCTTGGCGATGGCCTCGGCACGGGGCACCTTGAGTACCTGGATGGGCACCTCGATGATGTTCTGCATGATGGTCATGTGGGACCAGAGATTGAAACTTTGAAACACCATGGCCAACCGGCTGCGGATACGCTCCACCTGGCGCATGTCTTCCGGCAGGCGTTCGCCGGAACGGCTGGTTTTCATCCGGATCAACTCCCCATGGAGGGAGACGCTGCCCGATGAGGGGGTTTCAAGCAGATTGATACAGCGTAGAAAGGTCGACTTCCCCGAACCCGAGGAGCCGATGAGGGAGATCACATCCCCCTTGTGGGCCGTCATATCGATGCCCTTGAGCACTTCGTGGGTGCCAAAATACTTGTGCAGATCACGAACTTCCAGTGCGGGAACGTCGCTCATCCATTACAACCTTGTCTGTCCCTAGACGCCGCTTCGGCGTGACTCCACCATCGTCCATTTAACAAAACGTTAACCGATGGCAACCTTCAGCGAAAATATCATTGAGGTAGTGAAAAAACAATACAGAACCGAGGTATTTGGTGTTTTATCTGTATTTTTATTGGCCTATTGAGTATTTTTCAGCACTTTGTCTGCATAAAATCCATTTTTTGTCGCACCTTCCCTACCGCTCTTTTATACCCGCAGCGCACTGGTAGCAAGCATATTTCACCATATCCGCCAGATGTCATCTAAAAGGACTTTATTCATCCAGGCAGATTCCCCTTCTCTCGTCATTTCATGGGGATGAAATTGATTTTTCAGGTGATGTGGCCCTCTTTCTCTGTTTGCATACAGAGCCGACTGTCATCAAAAAACACAACAATATGATAAAAAAGTCCCGTATGGGCCATGCTGATGCACAGATCCGTGACACAGGTGCAACAAGTCGTGATAAGGTGCCGTTTTTCCACGTTTTGTGATCGAGGCCCCGATGTTGCTCAATGTGTTGCTGATCCTGCTGCCGCTCGTGATCGGCTATCTGGTTCCCCTCTCTTCCGCCCGTCTGATCAAGCTGGTCAACCAGTCCCTGGGCAAGATGGTCTACCTCATCCTGTTCCTGATGGGGCTGGGACTGGCCTATGTGGAGAACCTGGGCAGCAACCTGGCAGTGATCTTCAAGGTGGCAGGGGTGATGCTCGCCGCCATTACCCTCTGCAACCTGCTGGCCCTGTGGTGGCTGGACAAACGCAGCCCCCCCACCCACGAGGCCAGCGACGGCAAGATGCCGAGCAAGCTGCACCTGTTGTGGGAATCCCTCCAGCTCTGTTTCGTGGTGCTGGGGGGCGTCTTGCTGGGGTTGGTGGTGGACCTGCGCGCCCTGCCCATCGACAAGTTGAGCGAGTGGGCCCTGATGCTGCTGCTCTTGCTCATCGGCATCCAGATGCGCAACTCCGGCATGCGCCTGCGCCAGATCCTGCTCAACCCCTGGGGCATGAAGATCGCGCTCACCGTCATCCTCAGCAGCTGGCTCGGCAGCCTGCTGGCCGCCCAGCTGCTCGGCATGCCCTTTGCCCATGGCCTCGCGATGAGCTCCAGTTTTGGCTGGTATTCGCTCTCCGGCATCCTGGTAGCGGACAAGCTGGGCCCGGTGCTGGGCTCCGCCGCCTTCATCAACGATCTGGGGCGCGAGCTTATCGCCATCCTCATCATCCCGGTGCTGATGCGCCGCCACCCCAGCGCCGCCATCGGCTACGGCGGCGCGACGGCGCTGGACTTCACCCTGCCTGTCATCCAGAAATCCGGCGGCATCCAGGTGGTGCCGGTGGCCATCGTCTCCGGCTTTATCCTGAGCCTGCTCGGCCCCATTCTGATCCTGGGGTTTCTCGCCATCTGAACCCCATGGCACGACAAAGCCCGGCACTGCTGCCGGGCTTTTTGTTGATGAACTGAGCGGGCTGGATGACAAGCGCCGGTATTCAGGTGCGCCACCGCCCCCCACTCATCACCCGCTCGATGGCGAACGTATCAGGATCGATCAGCAGCAGATCCGCATCCTGCCCTACCCCCAGGGTACCCTTGCTCGCAAGCCCCAGCGCCCTGGCCGGATTGGCCGTCACTACCGCCAGTGCCGTCTCCAGCGCCACCCCCTTGCCGCAGGCCGCCACCACCTCCTGCCACAGGCTCCCTATCTGGCCGCAGCGCAGCTCGATGAGCCGCCCCTCGCCGTCAAAGCGCGGCAGACTGGCGTTGGCATCCGAGCTGAAGCTGATGCGATCCACGGGCACGCCCGCCGCCAGCAACGCCACCAGGGCGTCGGCCGCGAGCCGCTCCCCGTCATCCAGCAGATCCGGGAAGCTCGACGTGGTGAGGTCGACCCAGCCACCTGCCCGACCCCACTCGATGGCCTCGGCAAAGAGCCAGGGATTGCGGTTGCAGTGGGTGGGGTAGAGCTGGCGAAGCGGGATGTCGGTGTCATCGCGCAGGGCCCGCAGGGGCGCCAGCGCCCCGCGGCCATCCCCCAGGTGAAAGAAGCTGACGCCACTTTTGCCGGACAACAGCCCGGCCACCCGCGCCTCGCTCGCCAGCCGCGCCAGCTCGTCGTGGGTGGGGGCGCTGGACCTGTGATCGCTGATGGCCACCTCCCCCACCCCCAGCACCTCGGGGATCAGCATGATGTCCGACTCTACCGTGCCGGTGAGGGTCTTGACCGGCAGGTGGTAGGAGCCGGTGTACATGAAGGCGCTCACCCCGGCGGCGCGAAACTCGCGCACCTTCCCCAGCACCTGGGCCGGGCTGCGGGTCAGGCTGTCGGTGCCGAGCGCCGCCACGAGCGTGGTGACCCCCGCCGCCATAGCTTCCCTTGCCGAGAGCTCCGGCGTGCGAAAGCCGAAGCCTCCCTCGCCGCCCCCTCCCGTGATATGGGCGAGCGGGTCCACCAGTCCGGGCACCAGATAGCGGCCGCCAGCGTCCACCCGCGTCAGTGGCCAGTCGGCCGGAACCGTCAGTCCCTTGCCCATCCAGGCGATGCGGCCATCCGCCACCAGCAGGTCCTGCTGGCCGAGCGGGGCCGGACTATGGATCTGCGCACCCTCGATCAGGGTCAACATGGGGTCTCTCCTTGCTGCATGAAAAAGGAGGGAGCAGGCTCCCTCCGACTGTTACCCATCAACCGCCATAGATATCGTACTTGAAGTACTTCCGGTTGATCTCCTGATACTTGCCATTGGCGCGCAGGGCCTTGATGGCGTCGTTCAGCCTGGCCCTGAGATCCTGATCCCCCTTGCGCACCGCGATCCCCATGCCGTCGCCAAACCATTGACGATCGGTCAGGGCCGGCCCCACATAGTCGAACTTGTCGCCCCCTTCCTTGCCAAGCAACCCCTGTTCGATGGCCGAGGCGTCTGCCAGCAGGGCCAGCACCCGTCCCGCCTTCAGGTCGAGGTAGGCTTCATCGGCACTGCCGTAACGCACTATGGTGACGCTGGAGCCGAAGTTGTCGGTCAGGTACTTGTCGTGGGTGGTGGCCCGCTGCACGCCGATGCGCTTGCCCGCCATCCCTTCCGGCGTCAGCGTCAGTTCGGTGCCCCTGGCCGCCACGAAGCGGTTGGGAATGTGGGCATATTTCTCGGTGAAGTCGACCTTCTTGCGCCGCTCGTCGGTGATCGACATGGCAGCGATGATGGCGTCGTACTTGCGCGACAGCAGGGCCGGGATCATGCCGTCCCAATCCTGGGCCACCAGTTCGCACCTGACGGCCATCTGCTGGCACAGGGCGTTGGCAAGATCGATGTCAAATCCCTTGATCTCTCCGGACGCATCGGTCCATGAGAAGGGTGGATAGGCCCCCTCCACGCCAAAGCGTACCGTCTTCCACTCCTTGGCGGTGACGGGGGCGGCGAGCAGACAGGCAGCAACAAGGGCTGACAGGGTCAGTGTGGTCTTCATCGTGAGTACTCCATTACATAAAAAGCGCACAGGCGCGGTCAAGGCATCGCAGGCAGAGGTAAGCGATGGCCAACAAACGGCAAATTGCAGATGAGCTGGATTACGCCGCCATGGGCGTCAATGAACTGCTCCGGGGCCTCGACCTATTCGTCGAACCACTCGGAGAGATAGAAAGGCTTGAAGTAGAAGGCCAGAAAAAAGCCTCTGGCTTTGCGCATCATGGTGATTTGTCGCGTCCTGTGACAAAGATGGCAAGCACCTTACCACGCCTCAAATTTGCCCGGCAAGGGGACTTGGGGATGAAACATCCTGCCCATGGTCAATCCGGCCACGATTCGTTAGGCTCGGATCACCCGTTCACGCCCAGGCACGCGAGCCCCATCCCATGAATTTTCTCGCCCACCTCCATCTGGCGGCCCATACCGGCAGATCCCTCACCGGCAACCTGCTGGGGGACTTCATCAAGGGCCCGCTGCCGACGGGTCTGGCTGACCACTTCGACGAGGGGATCTGGCTGCACCGCAAGATAGACGCCTTCACCGATGCCCACCCGGCCCATCGGGCCGCCGTGGCGAGCTTCGCCCTCCCCTGGCGCCGCTTCGGCGACATTGTGGTGGACATGCTCTACGATCACTGGCTTAGCCAGCACTGGCAGAGGTTCAGCGCAGCCCCCCTGCCCCGCTTTCTGGCGCAGAGCTATGGTCAACTTCTCCTGGATCATCACAGCCTGCCACAGGGCCTGCCGATGGCCCTGCGGCACATGGCCGAGCAGGACTGGCTGGCCTCCTACCTGTACCGGGAAGGGGTGGGGGCGGCCCTCAACGGCATCGGTCGTCGGCTGCGCCGCCCCGTGCCGCTCGGGGAGGCGCTCCACGCCCTGGATCAGGCTCGCTGGATCGAGGCCGAGTACGCCTTCCTGCACTTCTACCCGGAGCTGATGCGCTTTTGCGAGGCGCAGATCGCCGCCCACCGCACTGCCACCTCATCCCCACCATAAAAAACGCCCCGAGCGGGGCGTTGTCATCGGGGGACGCTCAGGCCTTGGGGCTGGCCGGCAGGAAGCGAAACGCCTTGGCCGGGACGAATTTCTCCGCCGTCTCCCCCGCATAGAGCTGCTGCTCGGTCAGGGGCAACTTGCGCACCGGGGCCCCCGCGGTGAGATCCAGCTTGTCCATGCTCACCCAGAAGGTGTTGGGCAGATGGGTCAGCTCGAAGAAATAGCGGCGATGCTGCTGATCCGCCACGCTGCGCCACAGGGTGGTGGAGATGTTGGGCTGATCCGGGGTGCTGATCCCCATGGGTACCGAGACATTGCGCATCACGCTCATTACCCCGGCCACCGCCTCGTTGGCCTGGTCGGTCTTTGGCAGGGTCTTGATGTAGAAGGAGGCGCGGGCAAAACGGTCCGCCGAGCGGTTGGTGCCGGGCAGCATGGTGAGACCGCCAATCTCCTCCCAGTAGTCGTTGAGGGCCAGTTGCTTGTCAAAGGTCGGCGAGTTGGTCATCACCTGATAGCTGCGGTCGTGGTAGATCTGCAGCTTGCCCCCCACGTACTGGAAGATGGCGGAATCGCCGCTCGCATCGGAGAGGGAGAGGTGCAGCTGGCCCGGCTTGCCATCCGGGGTCAGGGTGGTCACCACATAGAACTCGTCCTTCGACAGGGCGGCGACTGCCTCGGCCACGGTGGCGAAGTTGTCCAGCGCGTACTGGGCCCAGAGCGAGATGGAGAGAGTCTTGCGCGGATCCTTGTCGCTCGGGGTCACATACTCGGACTCGGTCAGATAGAGGAGGTTGGCCACCAGCCCCTTCTCGTTCATGCCGTCGGCAGTGCCTGCATCGAAGCCTGCCGCCACCACGGAGCCGTAGCGCGACGTCCACGTCATGGAGTGCGCACCAGCCTCCCCTTCCCGCGCGATGCCACGGGGCAGCGCCCAGAGATTGGTCGGCATGGCGCTGCGCCAGTCCATGGTACGACCGGTCACCACCAGCGCCCCCTCCCCCTGATAGACGGCGCGGGTACAGGCATCGGCGAGGGAGCTGACGGAGAGGGAGAAGGTCAGGGCCAGCAGGGTCTTGTGCAACAGGGGGGAACGCAGGATTGTCATATGGATCACTCGAGTCTGGTGAAAACACAAGCATACCCCTTTTTGCATAACAGGGGCTGACTGAGACTGGCAAGCCAGGTGACAGATCTGCCAACAGAGGCACTTCCCTGCCAATCAGCGATCAATATCCATAAATTAATCAAAGAGATAAGCAAGCCACTTCGGGGCGATACCGCCAGATGCCATTCGCTGGCTTGCGTCGATTTCAGACACATTCCCTGCCCGCCAGCAGGCGGACAGGGAGGGGCTCAGCCTTCCTTCTTGCGGATACTCAGCCCCAGCTCGCGGCCGCGCAGGCGGGCATAATAGATGGTGCCCACAAACGCCAGGGTGGTGAGCACCAGCTCCACCACCGCCAACCACCGCTCCCCCTCATCCGTGGTGATCATGGTCAGGGCGTGCAGGAAGTAGGGCATCAGCACGAAGTTGCCCCAGGCGTGGGTGTAGGGATTGCCCTGCACTATGCCCTTGAGGGGGAAGAGCAGCGGCACCGTCCAGATCACCGGCAACAGCCAGGGGGCGAGATCCGGGTGGGGCGAAAGCCAGAGGTGCCAGAGCAGCACCCAGGCCAGCAGGCCGAAAAAACCGGCCAGGGTCAGCAGACGGGCGAAGCGGGTGCTCACTTGAGGATCTCCAGCACCTGCTCGGGCGGACGGCCGATGCGGGCCTGCCCGTTCTTGATGACGATGGGGCGCTCGATGAGCTTGGGGTGCTGGTGCATGGCACGAATGAGGTCATCGCCGCTCACCTCGCCGAGCCCCAGCTCCTTGTAGAGATCTTCCTTGGTGCGCATCAGCTGTCGGGGATCCGTGAAGCCAAGCTGATTCAGGAGGGTGCGGATCTGTGCCTCGCTCGGGGCCTGCTCCAGATAGAGCACCACCTCGGGGGCGACCCCGTGCTGTTCCAGCAAGGCCAGGGTTTCACGGCTCTTGGAGCAGCGCGGATTGTGGTAGATTTGGGTCTCGCTCATGATAACTCCCTGATTAATCGCAAGATGGGACAAGAAATGGCGCTATTGTAGGGGAAACGGATGGTCAGGGTAAGCGGGAAGGCTATGGAAATGAAACGGATCTGTTGGCTGATTGTGGCAACCCTGCTGGGGGCCTGCAGCCCGGCACCCGACTTCACCGACGGCGCGGGAAAGAAGGTCAGCCTCGCGGATCTCGGTGGCAAGCCGCTGCTGGTCAACTACTTCGCCCCCTGGTGCGCCCCCTGCCTGCGGGAGATGCCCCTGCTGGCAACATTGCACCAGGAAGGTCAGATCCGGGTGATCGCCATCAACTATGACCCCGCCTCCCCCGCCGAACTGACCGAGCTGGCACGGCGCCACGCCATCAGGGTTCCCCTGATGATCCCGGATGACGACGCCCGCCTCCCGTTCCCAAGGCCCGGGGCGCTGCCCACCAGCTATCTGCTCGATGCCAGGGGCACGCTGCTGGAGACCCTGGTGGGGGAGCTGGACGAGCAGAAGCTCGCCGAGATAAAACGCCGCGTGGCGAGCGCCCCATAGCAGAGCGATCCATCACTCTCATTTCTTCATCATCAAGATGCGTTGAAACCGATGAAAGGCCCTATTTTAGCCTGCAAAACAAGGCGGGGTGCCCCCAAAGGAGCACCCCGCCTGCCATCAACCCGCTCCGGACTCAGCCCTTGAGGCTGTCCAGATCCTTCTTGGCCCGCTCCAGCTGGGTGATACGCGCCTCGATGCGGGCCAGGGTCAGCTTGTCACTGGTGGTGCCCCGCGCCACGATCAGTTCGTCGATGGCCGCCTGGTAGTCCCCGCGCAGGGAGAGGGTCTCCGCCCGTGCCATGTGCAGGTCCGTCATTCTGCCCGCCTTGCGGTAGGCGTCCGACAGCAGGCTCCAGGCCAGGCTGTTCTCGTCGTGTTCACGGGCATAAGGGTCCAGGATGGCGATGGACTTCTTGTAGTTGCCCCCCTCCAGATAGGCGTTGCCGAGGTTCACCACCACCACCTCGTTGTCCGGCATCCGGGTGCGGAAGCGCTCCAGTCTGGCGATGGCCTGGGCGCTGCGCCCCTTGGCGAGATCGATGTCGGTCAGGGCATCCACCACGAAGAGATCCTCCGGGTGACGGGTCGCCAGCTCCTGCATCAGGGTGTCGGCCTCGTCGGTGCGCTTGAGCTGCAACAGGGCCAGCGCCTTGCCATAGATGGCGGCATCCTTGAGGGGGTAATCCCCCTTCTGCAGGCGGCTGTCGAAGTAGGTGAGCAGCGCCTGGGGCGTCTCGGTGCCATAGCGCACCTGGATGCGCACCTTGGCCAGCCAGAAGTCCAGGCTCGGCGGCAGGGCGCGCGCGCCATAGCTCCCGGCCCGGGCACGGGCTTCGCTGATCCGGGTCTCCGGCAGGGGGTGAGTCAGCAGCATCTCCGGCGGCTTGCTGGCATAGCGGTACTCCGCCGCCAGCTTCTGGAAGAAGTTGGCCATGCCCATGGGATCGAACCCGGCGTCATACAGCGTCTTCATGCCGATGCGATCCGCCTCGTATTCGTTGTCCCGGGTGTAGTTGATGGCCGACTGCATCGACAAGCCAAGCGTGGTCTGCAAGGCCGCGATGCCGGCGGTGGGGTTGATCACCGCGAGTGCAATGGAGCCCACCAGGCCGGCCAGGGTCATGGCGGAGCTGCTCGCCTGTGCCTCCATGTAACGGGCGATGTGACGCTGGGTCACGTGGGTGATTTCGTGGGCCAGTACCGAGGCCAGCTCGCTCTCGCTCTCGGCGTAGAGGAAGAGGCCGGTGTGCACCTTGACCCGGCCACCGAGAAAGGCCGCCGCGTTGATGCTGGGATCATTGATGAGGAAGAAGGTGAACGGGAAGCGCACCCCGTCGGCATTGGTCAGCAGCCGCTGGCCCAGATCGTCGATGTATTCGTTGAGCACGGGGTCATCGATGATGGGCAGGCCCGCCCGGGCAAAACGCATGAAGGCGTTGCCGTAGCGCACCTCCTGCTCGATGGGCAGTGCGGCGACCCCGGCGGTACCGATGTCGGGCAACTGGTTGCTCCCCTGGACGTGGAAGGTCGCCCCCATCAGGGTGACCAACAGGGGAAGCGATGCTATCAGGGGGGAAAAACGTGCCACGTTATCTCTATCTCCAATCAGACCCCAGCGGGCATCGGCAGAATACCCTTGCCATTCAAGGCCCACAAGCGTTGTTTCATCCTCTCATCACGGCCATAATGACCGCCACGCACGCGATGGAGTTCTCATGGAACAGCTCGACCTGACCCCCTGGCGTTGTCCCGAGCCCCTCATCCGGCTCAAGCTCTGGTTGCGCCAGGCCCGGCCCGGTCAATCCGTGTGCATCCAGCTCGGGGATGCAGGCTCCCGGCAGGACATTCCCGCCTATCTGCGCCGTCAGGGTCATCAAGTCCAGACCCGGGAAGAGTCAGCTGCCCGCCTCTCCCTGCTGCTCGTCGTCGCCCGTCCCCCCCGGGACGCCCCCGAGCCCATGCCACCCACCCCGTGAGCCGCCATTCAAGGAAGCCTCGATGTTAGATGTATTGAAGCGCTGGTATCAGACCCGTTTTTCCGACCCCGATGCCGTCACCCTCTTCCTGCTGCTGGTCTTCTGCTTTGCCGTGCTCTGGCTGTTTGGGGATCTGCTGGCACCGCTGCTGGTGGCCCTGGTGATGGCCTATCTGCTGGAGTGGCCGGTGAGTCGCCTGCAACGAGGCGGCCTTTCTCGCACCGTCGCTACCAGCCTGGTCCTGCTGTTGTTCATCACGGTGACGACCCTGATGCTGCTGGGCCTCATCCCGACGCTGGTGAGCCAGGGGGTCAACCTGGCCAAGGAGGCCCCCGCCATGCTGGCCCATGCCCAGGACTATGTCCGCACCCTGCCGGAAAAATACCCCGAGATCATCGACGTCAGCCTGGTGGAAACCATCATCGACAACATTCGCCAGCGCATCCTGACCGGCGGCGAACAACTGGTGAGCGCCTCTTTGAGCTCCCTCATCAACGTGGTGGCCATCCTCATCTACGCCATCCTGGTGCCCCTGATGGTCTTCTTCATGCTCAAGGACAAACAGGTGCTGATGGGAGGCCTGCGCCGCTTCCTGCCTCGCAACCGCACCCTGGTGAACCGGGTCTGGGTGGAGATGAACGACCAGATCATCAACTACATCCGCGGCAAGGTGATCGAGATCGTCATCGTCGGCATCGCCACCTATGTGCCCTTCGCCCTGATGGGATTGCGCTACTCCGCCCTGCTGGCGGTCGCGGTGGGCTTCTCCGTGCTCATCCCCTATATCGGTGCCGCCGCGGTGACCGTGCCGGTGGCCATGGTGGCCCTGTTCCAGTGGGGGCTGACCCCCGACTTCGCATGGCTGATGGTGGCCTATTTCGTGATCCAGGCCCTCGACGGCAACCTGCTGGTCCCCCTGCTCTTCTCCGAGGCGGTCAACCTGCACCCGGTGGCCATCATCATCGCCGTGCTGGTGTTTGGCGGTCTGTGGGGCTTTTGGGGCGTCTTCTTCGCCATTCCCCTCGCCACCCTGGTCAAAGCGGTGCTCAACGCCTGGCCCAAGCGGGAAGATCTCCCCCGCCCCGCCCCCTGACCCTGGCAAGGGGCGAGGCTGGGTCTCGCCCCTTCCAGATACCGGCCACCAGCAGCACCTCCGTGACGCTGGCTCATGCTTGCCTTGTCGGGTTTAATTGAAAACCGACATCCGTTTGACTTGCTACGCAGGTCTGATTCGTTCCCACTGCCCACCCACCGACAAGGATATATCATGTCCCCAGTCCCTGCCCTGCGCCATGCCTCTTTGGGTGCCTTTCTGGCACTGCTGTTCTGTTCTCCCGTCCGGGCAGACCTCGATATCGGGGCCCTCAGCGCCTTCTCCAGCGACAGCCCTGACAGCCCCATTCCCAAGGGGCTGGTGCTGGGCGGGGCCGTCATCGGCGGTCAGGCCCGTTACCAGCACCAGGACGACACCCTGATGCCCATCCCGGGGGCCCTCTATTTTGGTGACAACCTGATGTATCTGGGGGATCGGGCCCGCTACTACCTCAGCCGGGATGGCAACCTCTCCACCTATGCCTTCGGCCGGATGCGCTTTGGCAACCTGGACCCGGACGACGATCCCTTCCTCCATGGCATGGAGAAGCGCAAGGGGCAGTTCGAGGCCGGTGTTGGGGCCGATCTCATCACTCCCTACGCCCTCTGGAGCGTGCGGGCCACCACGGATGTGACCGGCACCAGCAACGGTCAGGAGCTGATGCTGTGGGCCAACTTCCCCATCATCCGCGGTCCCCTGCTGCTGATGCCGGGAGCCGGCGTGATGCTGCGCAGCCACAACCTCGCCAACTACTACTTCGGCGGTGTCTCGCAAGACGAAGCGAGGGCGGACAGGCCGGCGTGGAACACGGGCACCACCCTCTCCCCCATGGTCGCCCTCATCGGCAGCTATCGCTTCAGCGCCAACTGGATTGGCGGCTTTGGCATCAACTACGAGCGCTACGACGACGACATCGCGGACAGCCCCATCGTCCAGCATCAGGGAGAACTCTATGCAGGCTTCGGGGTGGGCTACCTCTGGTAGCCCCATCCGGACTGGACAACAAAAAAGGAGCCCATGGCTCCTTTTTTACGGCTATCCGGCGCAGCGTCACCCTGCCACTTCGGCGAGAAATGCCGCCAGCGCCCGGTTGATGAACGCGGGGTTCTCCAAGGTCGAGATGTGACCGGCCCCCGGGATCTCCCTGAACGGGCACCCCAGCACCTCGGCCATCAGATACCCCTCCAGCACAGGGCGAGCCTTGTCCTCGCACCCCGTCATCACCAGTGCGGGCAGCCTCATCTCTTCGAGCCAGTCGATGCGATCCTCCCGGGTCACGAAGCTGCGCCCCACCGCCACCAGGCTCGCCACCTTGTCGGCGGGCCATTGGGCCAGCCGGACCTTGAAACCGGCCATCAGGGCCGCGTCCGGTTGATGGGCGAAGAAGAGCGGAGCAACCTGATCGGCGATGGGCGCAGGCACGGCGCCGACCTGCTCGATCATCGCCAGCATGCCGAGATAGCGCTCGCAGGTGATCTGGGGTTCAAGGCCGACGAAGCTGTCCATCAGCACCAGGCCCTTGAGGCGAGCAGGCGCCATGCGCGCCAGCTCCACGCCCCACATGCCACCGATGGAGAGCCCCACCAGCACGCACTCGTCGATGCCGAGGGCATCGAGCAGCGCCAGGTGATCCCGGGCCAGGGTCGCCAGGGTGCAGGGCCCCTCGGGCAGCACATCGGAATCCCCGTGACCCCAAAGCTCGGGCACGATGCAGCGATAATGCTCCTTAAGGGCCTCGATTTGCGGTGCCCACATGGCACTGTCCCACAGGTAGCTGTGGCCAAAGAGCAGTGCCGGACCCTGCCCCTCGTCCAGATAGGCCATGCGGCGGCCCGCTATCTCCATAAACTGCTTCATGTTTTCTCCTGTTGCCAGCGGCGATGAAACTGGCTTTCCTGTTTTTCTGTTGCCAGCGGCTGATGAGGCGGCAGTGTAACACGCCACCCTTGGCAGGGGCGTCCGCCAGGTGCAAGCTGGAGAGACTCACAACGAGGAGTCACCAAGGAGAGGATGATGGCCAAGGAAAAGAGCAAGAAACGCCCCCGTCTGGACAAGAAGACCTACGAACATCACCTCGCCCACCTGCAGGAGGAGCTGGTCAAGTTGCAGGAGTGGGTCAAGCAGGAGGGGCTCAAAGTGGTGGTGCTGTTCGAGGGGCGCGACGCCGCAGGCAAGGGGGGCGTCATCAAGGCGATCACCGAGCCCCTCAACCCCCGGGTCTGCCGGGTCACCGCCCTGCCCGCCCCCTCGGATCGGGAGCGTACCCAGTGGTACTTCCAGCGCTACGTGGCGCACCTGCCCTCGGCGGGCGAGATGGTGCTGTTTGATCGCTCCTGGTACAACCGGGCCGGGGTCGAACGGGTGATGGGCTTTTGCAGCGACGACGAGTATCGCGAATTCCTGCGCGCCTGCCCCGAATTCGAGCGGATGTTGATCCGCTCCGACATCACCCTCATCAAATACTGGTTCTCGGTCAGCGACGAAGAGCAGGAGAAACGCTTCAAGGAGCGCATCAATACTCCCATCAAGCGCTGGAAATTCAGCCCCATGGATCTGCAATCCCGCTCCCGCTGGGTGGAATACTCCCGCGCCAAGGATGACATGTTCACCTACACGGATACCGAGGATTGCCCCTGGTTCGTGGTGGACGCCGACGACAAGCGCCGCGCCCGCCTCAACTGCATCTCCCACCTCCTTGGCAAGGTGCCCTACGAGGTGATCCACTACGAGCCCATCACCCTGCCTCCCATCAAGACCGAAGGGTATGAGCGCCCGCCGCTCACCAGCCAGCACTTCGTGCCGGACGTCACCGCCGCCCTCGAGTCAGACAAGCACGGGCAGTGACGGGTTCCGGCCAGCCGCCCCCGCTGGCCGGAACCCGGGCTTCGGATGACGGGCAATAAAAAGCCGGTCTTGCGACCGGCAAAAGGCATTGAACGTATAGAAAGGAAAACCTGGCACTCTCGCCCTCTCAGGCGCGGATATATTTGGCCGTGCGCGGGAACGCCTGTTCTTTGGCATCGAACAGGTAGCAGGCTTCGGCCGGGATGCCGACGCTGTACTCCTGGCCGGTGGCCACGTCGATGTCGGAGCTCGCCTTGACGGTGAAGTCGTGACCATCCACGTCCATGTAGACGAAGGATTCTGCCCCCAGGTGTTCGGCTACCTGCACCACGCCGCTCACGCGGCTGTCGGCATGGGCATGACCCAGCGGCACCAGGTGCTCGGGGCGAATGCCCAGCTCCACCTTGTCACCCACCGCGCCGCGACGGGCATCCACCCGGGCACGCACGGTATCGCCGGAGGTGAGCTTGACCACGCACTCCTGCTCGCCGATCTCCACCAGCTCGCCCGCCAGGAAGTTCATCTTGGGGGAGCCGATGAAGCCCGCCACGAACTTGTTGTCCGGGTTGTGGTAGAGCTCGAGGGGGGTGCCGAACTGCTCCAGGTTGGTGGCCGCCTCGCCCTTGAGCGGGCTCAGCACCACGATGCGGTTGGCCAGCGTCATGGCCTCCACCTGGTCGTGGGTCACGTAGATGATGGTGGAGCTGAGCTCCTTGTGCAGCTTGGCGATCTCGATACGCATCTTGACCCGCAAGGCGGCGTCGAGGTTCGACAGCGGTTCGTCAAACAGGAACACCTGCGGCTGCTGCACGATGGAGCGGCCGATGGCCACCCGCTGACGCTGACCGCCAGAAAGGGCCTTGGGCTTGCGGTCCAGCAAAGGCTCGAGACCCAGGATCTCGGCGGCGCGCATCACCCGCTTGTGGATGTTCTCCTTGTTCATCTTCTTGAGCTTGAGGCCAAAAGCCATGTTCTCGTAGATGTTCATGTGCGGGTAGAGGGCGTAGGACTGGAACACCATGCCGACGTTGCGCTCCACCGGCGGCACGTCGTTCATGTAGCGCCCGCCGATGGTCAGCTCGCCGCTGGTGATGTCTTCCAGACCCGCGATCATCCGAAGCAGGGTGGACTTGCCGCAGCCGGACGGGCCGACGAAGACGATGAACTCCCCTTCCTTGATGTCGAGGTTGATGCTGCGCAGGGTGTCCTTGTGGACAGCCGGGTCGTAATTTTTGCGAACGTTGTTGAGTACTACTTCAGCCATGTCGAGCTCCGCTCTTGAATCTTTGCAAATCGTGATGACGGGGGGAGCCAGCTCCCCCGGCCATGAACCGTTAACCTTTCACGCCGCCTGCGGTCAGACCGCCCACCAGCCAGCGCTGGGCGAGCAGGAAGACGACCGTGATGGGGAAGCCTGACAGCACGGCGGCTGCGGCGAAGTCACCCCACAGGTAGTTCTGCGGATAGAGGTACTGCTGGGCCCCGACCGCCAGGGTCAGATTGTTCACATCCTGCAACAGGATGGAGGCCATGGGCACCTCGGTGATGGAGCCGATGAAGGCCAGGATGAACACCACCGCCAGAATGGGCACCGACAGGGGCAGCAGGATCAGGCGGAACGCCTGCCACGGAGTAGCGCCATCGATGGCCGCCGCCTCCTCCAGGGAAGAGTCGATGGTCTCGAAGTAGCCCTTGATGGTCCAGACGTGCAGGGCAATGCCCCCCATGTAGGCCAGGATCAGGCCGCCGTGGGTGTTGAGACCCAGCCAGGGGATGTAGTCACCGATCTTGTTGAAGAGCGCGTAGATGGCCACCAGTGCCAGCACCGCCGGGAACATCTGGAAGATCAGCATGCCCTGCAGGATGGTGGACTTGCCACGGAACCGCAGACGGGCGAAGGCGTAGGCACAGGTGGTGGAGAGCACCACTATCATCAGGGCGGTGATGCCCGCCACCTTGATGGAGTTCCACAGCCAGGTCAGCACCGGGAACGGCGGCGGCGTGATGCTGCCATCGGCGTTGGTGATGGACATTCCGAGCGCCAGCTTCCAGTGATCCAGGGTCGGATTGGTGGGGATGATCTCCCCCACCGAGAAGTTGCCGTTACGGAACGAGATGGCGATGACCATGATCAGCGGGAAGATGATCAGTGCCAGGAAGCCCCACATCACCAGGTGGGTTGCCCACACCCGGTATTTGACTGATTTGGGTTGTACGATTGCCATGTTGAAGCCTCCTTACAGTTGCTTGTCGGCTTTGGACAATTTCAGGTTGAGCAAGGCCAGCGCACCCACGATGAGGAAGATAGCGGTGGCGATGGCACTGGCCAGACCGTAGTCCTGACCACCCGAGCCCTGGAACGCGATCCGGTAGGTGTAGCTCACCAGCAAGTCGGTGGTCCCGGCCGGCGTGGTGGCGCCGATGATGTCCGGCGCCCCGTTCGTCAACAACTGGATAAGTACGAAGTTGTTGAAGTTGAAGGCAAAGGATGCAATCAACAGCGGTGTCAGCGGCTTCATCAAGAGCGGTACGGTGATCTTGAAGAAGTTCTGTACCGGCCCCGCCCCGTCCATGGCAGACGCCTCGTAGAGATCTTCCGGAATCGCCTTGAGCAGGCCCATGCAGAGGATCATCATGTAGGGGTAACCGAGCCAGGTGTTGACGATGAGGATCATCACCTTGGCCAGGAAGGGATTGGTGTACCAGTCCGGCTTGATGCCGAAGGCCGCTTCCAGGAACAGGTTGATTTCACCGAAGTTCTGGTTGAACAAGCCCTTGAACACCAGGATGGAGATGAACGCCGGTATCGCATAGGGCAGGATCAGCATGACCCGGTAGAAACCACGCCCCCTGAGCTGCTCCCACTGCACCAGACACGCCAGCACCATGCCGATCGCCAGGGTGAACGCCACCGAACAGGCGGAGAAGATCACGGTCCAGACGAAGATCTGCATGAAGGGACTCTGGATACCCGGGTCCGTCATGATGCGCATGAAGTTTTTCCAACCCACGCTCACCACGAAACCGGGGGCAACGCCCTTGCCGACGAAGTGACCTTCCGCATCGATGTACTGGTAGAAGCCGGTGTCACCGTTGGGCAGCATCAGCTCGCCGCTCTGGTTGTCACGCAGCAGGTTACTGTCCTTGATCATGACGCCGGACTTGAGCACGGCGCCGTCGACCAGCTGGGTATAGAGCTGTTTCTGGGCGGCGAACTTGCGCAGGCTGCTCAGGGTCAGATGGATATTGCCTTCCGGCAGTACCACATCCAGGGCACTCAGGTGGGTGCGGTGATCGACGATGGCACGAATGGGTGCCGCCTTGTCGGTCGCCTCCCCGGCCAGGGGTTGCAACTGAACAACCTGGGGCTCGTCACGGACCCGTCCTTCACGGACGGCCAGGGTACGCGCCTTGTTGTTCAGCAAGGTAAGGGGTGGACTGATAAAGGATTGGTCGTCCTGTTTCAGCAGCAGCTGAAACTGATTGTTCTCACCACCCAGGAGGGTGAAATCGAATTCACCGCCGGTCACCTTGTAGGTTTTTTTCAGATGGTAATCCCGTGCCTGCTCAAGGGAGAGCAAGTTGGATCCCGAATAGTTGGTGAAGGCGATGCCGATCGTGTAGGCAAGAGGGAAGATGATAAAAACAACCATGCCTGCCACACCGGGGAAAATATAACGGTGGGCATAGGTCTTCTTGTTCATGAAGACATAGAGACCGACGGAGACGACCACCAGATCGAGCAGGGCAAATACCCACTCGCCGCTGGCATACATCATCACGGCCGCATAACCATTAAGCACTGCGATCAGTGCCGCCATGGTCCATTTCAGCCAGACGTACTTGTCTTTCTTCGGACCGGCATAGGATTCGATAGAAGGTACTACTTCCATGCCAATTAACCTTTATTGCGCCAAGAGAGATTGAGAGAGTGGGAGGCCCGAAGGCCTCCCGGGTAGTGCATGCTTACTGGACGATACGCTTGGCAGCGGTATCCAGGGCTTCGTCAACACCCTGACGGCCAGAGGTGACGTTCTTGAGGGCGGTTTCGAAGGAGGACCAGAAACGGCTCATCTCGGGCACGGACGGCATCGGTTCGCCGTTCTGGGCGTTCAGCATGGTGGCCTTGATGTTGGGGTCGGCTTCCAGGGTCTTCTGGAAGGACTTCAGAGCCACGGCACCCAGCGGCTTGTCGGCGTTCATCGGCGCCAGACCGGCATCGGTCAGCAGGTAGTTCTCGAGGAACTCGATGGCCAGATCCTTGTTCGGGCTGGCGGCGTTGATGGTGGCACCCAGTACGCCAACGAAGGCCTTGGCCGGCTTGCCTTTCAGGGTCGGCAGCTGGGCTACGCCATACTTGATGCCGCTCTTGTCCAGGTTGCTCCAGGCCCAGGGACCGTTGATCATCATGGCCACTTCGCCCTTGTTGAACTTGGCGTCCATCACACCGTAGTCGATGCCCTTCTCCAGGTGACCGGATTTGATCATCTCGGAGATGTAGCCGACGCCGGCCTTGGCACCTGCGTTGTTCACGCCGGTGTCTTTGACGTCATAGCCGGTGGCGGTCTTCTTGAAGGCATAACCACCGTTGGCAGCCACCAGGGGGTAGCTGAAGTAGGGGGTGTCATAGGCCCACATGATGGCGCGCTTGCCATTTTTCTTCAGGTCTTCGTCGATCTTGGCGATCTCTTCGAAGGTTTTCGGCGGGTTGGGCAACAGATCCTTGTTGTAAATCAGGCTGACGGCTTCTACCGCGACCGGGTAGCCATAGGTCTTGCCATCGACGGTCATGGCATCCCAGGCGAATTGCTCGAACTTAGCCTTGGTGGCGGCATTCGGGGTCACGGGAACCAGCAGACCGGACTTGACCCACTCACCGTAACGGTCGTGAGCCCAGAAGAAGATGTCAGGGCCGTTGCCGGTGGCGGCGGCTTGCTGGAATTTGACTTCAACCTGATCCGGGTGGGCGACGGTGACCTTGATGCCGGTTTCGGCTTCAAACTTCTTGCCGACTTCGGCCAGGCCGTTGTAGCCCTTGTCACCGTTGATCCAGATGGTCAGCTGACCTTCATCAATGGCAGCAGTGGCAGAGCAGGCCACGCCCAGGGTAGCCAGACCGATCAGGGATGACAGCAATTTCTTTTTCATGAGCCTTTCCTTGTATTAGTTCCGCGCTGTAAGAGCATTGTGTGCAGATGCATATTATCCCAAGCAGTCAATGCCTCACATGACACGCCTCGCATTTTTGAAATGCAATTACGTATTTTCTTCCAGAAAGTTATGAAAACATTTTCTTATTTCAGCGACTTAGGAAGGGATATCCCCATATTTTTGCCAAGATATGGAAATTAAATTACAGAAAGGAAATCAATTTACGTCATTGAAAGGGATTTCACCCCACTGAAAACCCTTTCATACCCGATATTTTGTTCAATGTGTTAACAAAAGTACTGAGGTGGTTTCCATCTACATCACCCCCTTAAATAAAAAGGCACCGGAGCGGACTCCGGTGCCTTTTTGCAAGAAATGACGGCTGGATCACATTACGACTGGCGCAGCAATTGATCCTTGAGATTGGGCGGGACTCCCCTGATGGTCAGGGTGTCGGTCTGGGGATCGTAAAAGACCCGGCTGTTGAGCAACTTCTGCTCGAAGCTCAGAGTCAGGCCGCCACCGGAGCCCACAAACTTGGTCAAGCCCCGCAGGGTGGAACGGTCCGCCGGGAAGCGCTCCTCCAGCTCGTACTCCTGACCGATGAAGCTGTAAAAATCGAGGTCCCCATCACCGGGCAATTCCGCCGACAGCTCCTTGATCTCGATCTCCTCGCCGGCGCTGGCCTGCTCGGTGCAATATTTGAAGACCTGCTTCTTGTAGTCATTGCGCTCGGCCGGTTCGAGCTGGCGGCTGTCGCAGTAATCGTCCACCGCCTGCAGCAACCCCTTGTTCTGGATCTTGGCATCCATGCCCTCCCGGGCCCCCAGCAGATCCATGAAGAAATCCCCCAGCTTGCGACCGACCCGGCCCTTGCTGAAGGTGATATAACGACGCGAATCCCCTTGGGTTTTCCACTCGGTGAGATCGATGCGGGCCACCAGATTGAGTTTGCCGATATCCAGGTACTGGATGTGGCGCAGCTCCAGCGCCTCGCTCACGGTGACGCTCTCCTTGCCTTCCAGCAGGGCGATCATCAGGTAATCCACCCCCACATAGTTGTACTTGGCAATCAGCAACACCCCCTGCTCGTCCAGGGCATGCTCCACCAGCTGCTTGACCAGCATCTGGGTCAGGTTGACGGAAAAGGGGACGAACTCGGTCTGCTCCGCCAGCAGCTGCTCCAGGGCGATGCGAAAGGCGGGGGAAGGCTGCTTGGGGGCGTCTTCCCCCTCCGCCAGCTCGGCGACGGCGGCCTCGGGATCGGCGAAGAAGCCAAAGCCCTTTCCCCCCTTGCCGTTGTAGATGCGATGCAGCTCCGCCATCAGCCCTTGTACCGCCTCGTCGGCAGGCAGGGTCTGGCTGCGGGTATCGGCGTGGGGCTGGCCATCGTTGCCCGCCCGCAGGGAGTGAAGAATGATCTTGTCGATATCGAGACTCATGTCACAAAGCCATAGTGTTAGCCGAAAGGGTGAAGTATTATAAGGCGCTTTGAACCGAGGTGAACCCAAGATTATGCCCATCGTATCAAAGTACAATAACGAGCAGTTTGACGCCCTGATGAACGACCTGATCACCGCCCTGGAGAAACACAAGGCACCGGTGGATCTCAGTCTGATGGTCCTTGGCAACCTGACCACCAACATCATCAACGGCATGGCCCCGGCCCAGCGCCAGGCGATCACCGAGAAGTTCATCCAGGCACTCACCGCCTCGGTGGGCCATCGCCACGATGCGCACTGAGTTTCTTCGCATTCTTTGATGTTTTTCAAGCAGATGGATCATTATGGTCGAAACCGGCAACCCCTATCGCGATAATGTCTCTCGCCTGATCACCTGGGGGCATTGGTTCTCCTTCTTCAACATCATCCTGGCCATGCTGATCTCGACCCGTTACCTGGGCGCCATCAGCTGGCCGTCGACCACGCTCGGCGTGACCTATCTCGTCATCAGCTGGATAGGTCATTTCTCGTTCCTGAGCTTCGTCACCTATCTGCTGACCATCTTCCCCTTGAGCTTCATCCTGCCCAGGGAGAAGCCGCTGCGCTTCATTTCATCCATCATCGCCACCCTGGCTCTGGTGCTGCTGCTTATCGACACCCAGGTGTTCCAGCTGTTCAAGTTCCACTTGAATGGCCAGGTGTGGCAACTGCTGCTGGATCAGGCGCAGACCGAAGAGGGCTCTATCTGGAGCATCATCTTCGTGGCGGTGCCCGCCATCTTCCTGCTGCAACTGCTGCTGTCGGCCTATGTGTGGCGCAAGATCAACAAGCGCAAACGCCGCCAGTACGGCAATCAGGTGGGACTGGCCCTGCTGGTCTGCTTCATCCTGACCCATCTGGTCAACAGCTGGGCGGATGCGACCCTGTATCAACCCATCACCATGCAGCGCGCCAACTTCCCCCTCTCCTACCCCATGACCGCCAGGAGCTTCCTGGCCAAGCATGGCTGGCTCGACCTCGAGCAGTATGAGAAGAAGGCCGAAGATCAGGGAAGCGCTGAGCACCGTCTGCTCTATCCCTTGCGCCCCCTCAGCGTGAGCGCACCCAGCGATCACAAGAACCTGCTGGTGGTGGTGGTCGACTCCCTGCGAGCCGACATGCTCAACAACATCAACATGCCCAATCTGCAACGCTACGCGGACAACCACTTCAATTTCCGCCAGCACATGAGTGGTGGCAATGATGAAGCCATGGGGATGTTCAGCCTCTTCTACGGGCTGCCCGGCCACTATTACGGGGACATCCGGGCCGACAAGCGCCCCCCTGTGCTGTTCGACGAGATGCTGCGTCAGGACTACCAGTTCGGCCTGTTCGGTGCACTGGAAGATGCCAAGCAGTATCGCCAAAGTCTGCTTGCGGGTCTGCGCAAGCAGGTCTTCGTCTCCCGCCAGACCGATGACCGCAGGCTCATCGATGACTGGCAGCAGTGGCTTGGCACGCGCACCGCGGACAGACCCTGGTTCTCTCTGGTCTATCTCTCTAGCCCGGGGGATTATCAGGTGCCAGCCAGCATCAAGGGCCCCTTCCAGCCCGAGTTGACCCGCTTCAACCCGGCCACTGCCTATCGGCCCGAGAACCTGCAGAAGCTGGAGAACCGCTACAAGAACGCGGTCTTCTATACCGATCAACTGCTGGAGCAGATGCTGACCCAACTGCAATTGCAGGGGCTTGATGATCAGACCATCGTCGTGGTCACCTCCAACCACGGTCAGGAGTTCAACGAGACCCAGAGCAACAGCTGGGGCTATGGCAGCAATTACTCGACCTATCAGGTGCAGGTCCCCCTGGTGCTGGCCTGGCCTGGTGCCGAACCTGCGCCCCAGGCGCAGGCGAGCAGCCACCTGGATCTGGTACCGACCCTGATGAAGAACATGCTGGGTGTACGCAACCCCTATCGTGACTACAGCACGGGGCGCAACCTGTTCGAAGCCAGTACACGCACCTGGCTGCTGGCGGGGGATCAGAATGACTTCGCCATCTATCAGGGCAACACCATCACCCAGTTCAACAAGCAGGGGGACTTCGAGCTGCTGGACCGTGACACCTATCGCCCCATCAAGCACGGCACCCCGGACATGGGCACCCTGATCCAGGTGATGAACGAGCTCAATCGCTTCTATCGCGCCCCCTGATCTGCGTCAGCCCACCTCCTTGAGCCCGCCCCTATGGCGGGCTTTTTCTTGCCCGCACCACCCCCGTCCTCCTGTTTCTCATGGCGTCATTCGCAAACGTATGCCACCACCTTACTGATTTAACTCTCAAAAAATTCAATTCGATCAATATCATAAAAACAAAATGATAATGATTGTCATTTATTGATCTACTTGACTCCCTCTGCAATAATCCGCGCCCTTCAGGCTTAAATAATAATTATTCTCAAATATGAAAATTCGACTTCTTCACTACTGGCCCATGCTGCTGTCCGGTACGGCGCTGGCTGCCAGCGATCCCGCCGGGGTCGACACAACGGACATGCCCCCCGAACTCAAGGGGCGGGAAACCATCGTGGTCAAGGGACAGCGCATCGAGCAGAAGCTCTCCGACGTGTCGGGTTCCATCACCGTCATCACGGAGGAGGATCTGGATCGCCAGGTTGCCACCGGGCTCACCGATGTGTTCAAGAACGAACCCGGCGTCTCGGTGACCGGCTCCGCCGGCCGCCCCCAGAACATCATCATCCGCGGCATGGGCGGCAACCGGGTGCTCATCATCAAGGACGGGGTGCGGGTCAGCGACGGTTTTGGCGCCGACGACCTCAACGACAAGGTGGGCCGCTTCAGCTTCGATCTCGACGATGTCAAGCAGATAGAGGTAGCCAAGGGAGCCGGTTCCTCCCTCCATGGCTCCGATGCCATCGGCGGCACCATCGTCATCAGCACCAAGCAGCCGGAAGATTACCTTCAGGGCCAGGATGCCTATCTCGGCAGCAAGGTGCTGCACGATGGCAACAGTGACAAGCAGAAGCTGAGCGCCACCGGCGCCGCCCGGATACGGGATACCGAACACCTGCTGCGCCTCTCCGGCTGGCAGGGACATGAGACCGCTAACTACGACGAGAGCCGCATCCCGGCGGATCTGGATGGCCTCAGCGCCTCCACCAGCTCTCGCATCCAGCTGAACGAACATCATCTGCTGCGCCTCGAACTCGACTACTTCGAGGACAACGCCGAACGGAATCAGGGGCCGCGCGAAGTGCCCCAGCCCGATGGCAAGTGGCAGGTGCGCCAGTACCACGAGCAGGGCAGCCAACGCACGCAGGGGGGAAAGCTGGCCTGGGAGGCGAGCAACCTCGACACCGTGCTGGCCGACAGCCTCACCTGGAGTGCCTACGGCAATCACTCGAAAAACACCGCCAACAAGCGCAGCCTGCTGCAAAACGATCTGCTGAGCGGTTATCCGCGCTATCGCAGCGAACGGGAACTCGCCACCTTCACCGAAGACAGGATCGGTACCGAGCTGGATGTGCGCCGGGATCTCGCCACCGGCCATCTCGCCCATCAGCTCAGTTACGGCATCGAGCTCGAGCGCACCACCCACGAGCGGCCGGTGGAGAAGCTGAGTCTGGAGGCCGGCATTCCCCAACCCGGCCAGTCCGCCCCCTTCAGCCGCGCCCGTACCGACAGGGCCGGAGTCTGGCTCGGTGACGTGGCCAGCCTGGGCCAGTGGCAGTTCACCCCCACCCTGCGCATGGATCACCAGTGGCTCACGCCGCTGGACGGCAGCAACGACAGCAACCACAGCTGGCACCTCTCCCCGAGCCTGGCCACCAGCTACCGCTTCAACGACCAGTGGCGCAGCTGGCTCAGCTATGCCAACGGGTTCCGGGCGCCTTCCTACGACAAGGTGTACGGCAACATCCCCCACTACTTCGCCCTGCCGCCCTTCGAGATCATCGCCAACACAGGGCTCAAGGAGGAAACCAGCCACAGCATAGAGTGGGGGCTGAGTGGCGAGGGGGACAACTGGAGCATCAAGCCAGCGCTCTTCTACAACCGCTACTACAACTTCATCGACTGGCGCGAGGTGGGGCTGCGCCTGAGCGATGGTGTCATCCTGCGCCAATATCGCAACGTCGCCAAGGCCGAAACCTGGGGGGCCGAACTCGCCGCCAGCTACTGGCTGACCCAGGAGTGGGAACTCGCCACCAAGCTCGGCTGGGTCGATGGCGAGGACAACAAAGGTGAAGCGCTGCGCACCCTGACGCCCCTCGAGGGCAACACCCGTCTGAGCTATCAGGCCAATGAGTGGAGTCTGGGCATTCAGGCGGACTATGCCGCCGCCATGAGCCGGGTGCCCACCTGTGGCAACAGCCTGACCGGCCGCCAGGGGGACTGCCTCGAAAGTGCCGGCTGGCTCAGTTTCGCCCTGACGGCCGACTGGCTGGTCACCGACTCCCTCAAGGTCAACCTCAAGCTCGACAACCTGTTCGACACCCGCTACACCCGCTATCAGGATGTGGCCGGGCTGGAAGCCGGGACCGATGCTTCCCTCTTCACCCAGAGCGGCCGCACCCTGAGTGCCAGCCTGCGCTACACCTTCGTGGGGATCTGATGCACAGCCTATTGATCCTGGCCAGCCTGCTGGCCACGCTGGCCCCCGCCTCCCCCCTGCCTGAGGCAACCCTGGAGGCCGCGCCCCTCATCCCCGAGCGCCCGCAACTGATGAAGGGGGAGATAGCCCGTCTCGATCCCTATGGTGGCTGGCGTGACGACAGCCGCCAGGATCCCGTCCTCCTGACGCTGCTGCGCGAGCAGAACCGCTGGACCGAACAGCAGCTCGCCGGCCAGGCGCCACTGGTGCAGCGCCTGCAGACGGAGTGGCAGGGCCGGGAGCGGGGCGAACCAGTGCCGGACGACTGGCTGAGCCAGGCTGGCAGCCAGTGGCGCATGGAGGCGGACGGCAGCCTGTGGCAACGCAGCGACGCCAATGACGCTCCCCGAAAGCGGCTGGCTCCCCGCCAACCTGCCGAGGGGTATTACGAGCTCGCCGCCTGGGCCCTGCACCCGGACGGGCAACTGCTTGCCCTGGCCGAAGACCGCAGGGGAGATCGGGACTACCGCATCACCCTGCTGGATCTGGCGAGTGGCGAGACACTGGCCTCTTTGCCTCACCGCGCCGGCGATCTGCTCTGGAGTCTGGTTGACATCCTCCCCCACCTTAGCGCTTCGCGTCACAGGAGGGGGATTCCCATTACTGGGTGATAGCTGCTCGCGCA